>BQIY01000042.1 GCA_021604265.1 Nitrospirales bacterium | reverse complement strand
TCAGTCGACGAATGGGTCAGGATAAACGTGGGGTCACTGTCGGTGGAGAAACTCTTTTTAATCGCGTTTTACGTGTCTATGAATCCATATTTTCAGAAATTATCATTGTTGTCGCAGAGCACTCCCCTTTTACGGAAAATATGAGTCATAAAGTTGTCACTGACATTATTCCTCAAAAAGGTCCTCTTGGTGGATTGTATACCGGTCTTTCATATTCCACGGAACCATGTGTCTTCATGGTTGCCTGTGATATGCCATTTCTATCTAGTCCATTGATTCGTCGTTTGTGTGATATGTCGATGAATTTCGATGTGTCAATGGTCCAGTTACAGACTGGTGTTCAGCCAATGCAAGGAGTCTATTCCAAAAAGTGCCTACCAATATTAAAAAGTATGATAGATACGAATCACTTAGAGATGCGTGACATTGTGTCAAACTCAGAATTAGTGTCCAGGGTAGTCGATCAAGAAGATATCAAAGATTTGGACCCAAACTTTCTTTCGTTTATGAATGTCAATACACCTGCTGATCTTGAAATGGCCAATAAATTTTGCAGTTCTTAGGTACGGCTTTTGTCTTAACTGATTCAGGATTATTTTTCTAACGATGAATTGTTGACTCCTTTCTTGATGAGTTGAGCTGACGTCTTTTATTCCTAAAACGAACCTAATACTCAAGGATTGATTGTATACACTTATCGTGCATCCCAGGCATTAGGCGATGTCCTGTTAAGCCTTGGGGCCGTGAGACAGCTTAACCGGTTCTTTGACCAGAATGCTCTCTTGTGGATTGGGAAAACAAATATCTGCGATCTTCTTCTGAATGCCGGTGAAGTTGATCACACGATGGGTCTTGAAAGTTGTGTCTTTGCAGATTTATATGGCGGACATGATCTCTGGAGCGATGAAACTCACGATATTCTCAGAGTCTGTTCACCTGTTGTAGGTTGGTTCGGTGATCTCGACAGAAACGTAGTCCAAAATCTTTATGACTATGTGATTCAGTCATTATTCAGTCTCCGCACGATGTCAGTTTAACAAGCAGACATTCTTCAGGCCGGTATCTCGAAACGCTTCTTGTTTGCAATGTTCAGCCCCTTAAGATTTCGGCTGAGAGCGTGGTTGTGGAGGTCGAACGATGGCTGAGTCGATCCTGTGACGTATAATTACGTAGATGCTAGGCTCATAATCTTTCTTGATATCAACAATTTGCATCACTATGATAGCTGTGGTACATTCGGCGGAAATCGCCTGAATTCCCCTTATTTTTTAAGAAGATAGAGAATTTTTTGAAATCCGATCTCATTCATGATCAAGTAGTCGTGGCCGTGTCTGCCGCTTTAAGCCGTGCCAAAAGTCGCGGAGAGCTTGAGCTCGAGACTCTTCCTCATATTACGGTGGAACTGCCAAAACGAGAAGAATGGGGAGACCTTTCTTCAAATGTCGCCATGCTGGTCGCCCCAAAAGCTCGCCGTCCGCCGTTAGAAGTCGCCAAATTATTGGCGTCGAATCTCAAAGAAGACAGCCACGAGCTGTTTGATCTCGTCGATGTCGCCCCACCGGGTTTCTTAAACTTTAGAATTAAGCCAGACCGTTGGATTGCTATTCTCAAAATTATTGAAGACCTTGGTTCGACATTCGGGTCAAGTCAAACGGGAAATGGGCAGCGCGTTCTCGTGGAGTACGTGAGCGCGAATCCCACAGGTCCTCTGCATGTGGGGCATGGACGGGGGGCGGCGCTTGGCCATGCGGCTTCCAATCTCCTGCAGGCCGTCGGGTATCGCGTGCAACGAGAGTATTACATCAATGATGCCGGCCGCCAATTGAAATTGCTTGGCGCTTCAGTCTTTGCCCGTTATCAAGAACATTATGGGCGTGCCTGTACCTTTCCTGATGATGGATATCATGGAACCTATATTCATGCTGTGGCGGAAACAATGGCGCAAGAACTTGGTTCGACTCTTCTTGACTTGGATGCTGAAATCGCGCAACAACGATCATCAGAATTTGCGTGTCAACAATTGCTGGAACGAATCAAGCAGGATCTTGGTATTTTTGGCATAGAATTCGATGAATGGTACAGTGAAGCCAGTTTAATCGGTGCCGGGCACCTCACGCAGGCACTAGATGATCTCAAAGAAAAAGGGTTGGTCTTTCAAGATGAGGGGGCCTGGTGGTTCAGGTCTTCTCAGTTTCACGATGAAAAAGACCGTGTCGTGGCAAAACAAGACGGGACCTATACCTATTTGGCCTCAGATATTGCCTATCATCGCGATAAACTCAACCGTGGTTTTGAAACATTGATTAATATTTGGGGAGCGGATCATCACGGGTATATTCCCCGTATGCAAGCCGCCGTTCAGGCATTTGGATATCGAAAAGAACAGTTCCGTGTCGTGCTGGTCCAGATGGTGAATCTTCTTCGTGCAGGAACGAAAGTCGAGATGTCCAAACGGGCTGGAGAGTTTGTGACCTTGAGAGAGGTCATTGATGAAGTCGGAGCAGATGCGGCCAAGTTTTTCTTTCTGATGCGGCGCTCAGATAGCCATTTGGATTTTGATCTCGATCTGGCCAAACGGCAGTCTGCGGATAATCCCGTGTATTATGTGCAATACGCGCACGCGCGGATTGCAAGTCTTTTTCGAGTGGCTGAGTCCCGCGGCATTCCTGTGCCGTCCATTCATGATGTCGATCATGCGCTGGTGACCACTCAGGATGAACTACGATTAATGAAACACTTGTCCTGTTATCCTGGAATGATTGAAAGTAGTGCGGCTAGCCTTGAACCGCATCGTGTAACGTTTTACTTGCAAGAGTTAGCGGCGCAGCTCCATACGTACTACAATAAACATCGTATCCTTCCATCAATAGAGACATCCGCAACAGCAGAGAGCGGGGAAACGGCAACACCCAATGACGGTGGGCCACTTGATGAGGAGACCGTTCAGCAATATCGCGAACACGTGACTCCCGAGTTGACGGCTGCACGTTTGGCCGTGATGCGTCAAGTCCAGACGGTCATTCGAAATGGGCTTGCCGTACTCGGAGTATCGGCGCCGGAACAGATGTAGTGAGTTGATGCGTATGGAAACTGAACAACCTATATTAGCTCAGCGGACCAACAGCCTGTTTGAGAGAGAGTGCTAATGTTTACCGTTCAACAACATGATTCTTCCATGCCGGCTCGAACAGGTCTGCTTACAACGGCTCATGGGAAAATTGAAACTCCGGCCTTTATGCCGGTGGGGTCGTTGGGCACCGTGAAGGGGATCGACCCGGATGAATTGCAAGCCTGCGGCTATGGTCTTATTTTAGGGAATGCGTATCATCTGTACTTGCGGCCCGGTCATTCGTTAATTGCCGAACAAGGTGGTTTGCATAAATTTATGCAGTGGCCTGGTGCCATTTTGACGGATAGTGGCGGGTTCCAAATGGTAAGTCTGGCTGACCTTTGTCGAATCACAGAGGATGGGGTGGGCTTCAAGTCACATCTTGATGGCTCCTGGCATCAATTGACTCCGGAATTTTGTATGGAGATTCAAGTTGCTTTGGGGTCGGACATTATGATGATGTTAGATCACTGTCCGCCCTATCCCTCCACGGAACTCCAAGCTCAAGAAGCCGTAGAGCGGACGACGCGCTGGGCGAAACGTTGTTTGGCCGTCCCGAGACAAGCGCATCAATTCTTATTTGGTATCATCCAAGGCGGTGTCTATCCGCATTTGCGTCAAGAGGCGGCGGCGCAGTTACTGGAACTCGGATTTGACGGGTATGCGCTCGGTGGCCTCTCCTTAGGTGAGGAAAAAGAGACGATGTTTCAAGTGATTCAGGATGTCACCGCAGAACTCCCGCATGATCGACCTCGGTATCTCATGGGAGTTGGATTGCCGGAGGATATTGTGGAAGGCGTATGCCGCGGGGTGGATATGTTTGATTGCGTCATTCCCACCCGGCATGGTCGTACCGGCTGGCTCTTTACGTCGTCAGGGCGAGTGCTGATTAAAAAAGCTCAATATGCCCGGGATGAGGCACCGATTGATTCGGCATGTGAATGCCCGGTGTGCCGGCGATATTCACGAGCCTATTTACGGCACTTATTTGTGTCGAATGAAATGTTAGGCATACGGCTCAATACGCTGCATAATCTCTGGTATTATGGGACGCTGATGTCCAAGATTCGCCGTGCTATTCGAAACGGACAGTTGCAGGAATTCCGAACACAATTTTATCAGGCAAGGGAAGGCCGCGAGCAAGGTCTCGAGCAAGATCCGATGTGTGTTTGAGCCATCAATCAAGATGAAACTTGTCAAGTGAATGATATTGTTGAGACTTTCCGTTCTTGTCAGGTCTCAAGACTTGATGCTTTTCACTTTACCTTTTAAACCGAACGCCACCCTGGAGCATGCTGGCTTCAATGCATTTCTGGCGTGCCGTTACGGCGTAAATCTTAGAGTCACGAGGAGAAAGGGGTAGATATGAATGCTGTCGCATGGGCGCAGGCTGGCGCGGGAAGCGATCCAACTGGTGGACTCCTGTCCTTTGTGCCATTTCTGCTGATTTTTGTGGTATTTTATTTTCTGTTAATTTTACCGCAGCAACGTCGAGCCAAAAAACAGCGAGAATTGTTGGCTGCCTTGAAAAAAGGCGATAAAGTGATCACCACTGCCGGCATCTGGGGTACGATAACGAACCTTGATAAAGAGACGGTCACCGTGCAAATAGCCGATAATACCAAAATTCGATTACAACGTGATTACGTCGGAAGACTCCGAGAAACTGAGGAAAATTCATGAGTCGGAAAAGGCCAGTTCGATGAAGAAAATTCGTGGCAGGTTAATCCTCCTGATCGCCATGGCGGTGATCTCGTTGATTATTTCATTACCCTCTTTCCCTTCACTCTATACCCCGCTTCCCGATTGGATGAAGCAGGTCTTGAGTGACCGCGGTCTCGCCTTAGGCCTCGACCTGCAAGGAGGCGTGCATTTAGTGCTTGAGGTCGAAGAGGATCGT
Source organism: Nitrospirales bacterium (assembly GCA_021604265.1). The sequence goes on along the minus strand of BQIY01000042.1, from coordinate 5,402 downwards.
GCCGTGGAAATTGCGGTTGATCGGTCTAGAAAAGCACTGGACGATCTCAAAACCGATGCGGAATTTCCTATCGACACGGTGGTTCGAGAAGGGACAAATACGCTGGTCCTCACCTTGGCAGATGGCGATGAGGCGAAAACCAAAGTCACGCAGGAAATGGAAGATGGGTTCCCAGGATTTGTACTGAAAGAGTCGTCAGGCTCAACCGTTTCCTATGAACTTGATTCCGAAGAAGTAAATCGCATCAAAGATTCAGCGATTAATCAAGCCCTGGAAACTATTCGAAATCGTATTGATGAGTTTGGCGTGGCGGAACCGCTGATTCAACGTCTGGGACGCAACCAAATTGCTGTGCAATTGCCGGGGGTTAAAGATCCCGAACGTGCCAAAGGCTTAATTAAGAAAACGGCCTTACTTGAATTTAAGCTGCTTGATGAATCAAAGGTGGCGTTAGAGCTTCCGCCTCAAGTGGAAAAAGGACAAGAAGAACAAGTTCGAACAGAGTTTGACGGGCGGTTGCCGGAAGGGTCGGAGATTCTCTTTGAGAATGTCATGGCAGAAGATGGCGAAACGAGTTTTAGTCTTCCGTATCTCATTAAGAAAGATACCGCATTAACGGGTGATGTGCTGCAAGATGCACGCGTCACGATTGGTGAGTTTAATGAACCCATTGTCTCCCTGACCTTTGATAGCCGTGGCGGTCAGGAGTTTGAGCGACTGACGGCTGAGAATGTTGGAAAACGTATGGCGGTGGTGTTGGACGGAACCGTATATTCAGCGCCTCGTATCAACACAAAAATCAGCGGAGGACGGGCGATTATCGAAGGCACATTCACAACCAGTGAAGCGAATGATCTGGCTGTGGTCTTACGGGCTGGCGCCTTGCCCGCACCCATGAAGACGCTGCAAGATCTGACGGTTGGCCCATCGTTAGGGAAAGACTCGATTGAGAAGGGTGTGCGAACTCTTGTGATAGCTGGATGTTTAGTCGTGATCTTTATGATTGTGTACTACCGTCTTTCAGGTGTTGTGGCAAATTTCGCCCTTGTTCTGAATCTCATCGGGTTACTTGGCGCGTTGTCCGGACTCAACGCGACCCTGACGCTTCCTGGAATTGCCGGAATCATTCTCACGATCGGAATGGGCGTAGACTCCAATATTCTCATCTTTGAACGAATCCGGGAAGAACTACGACTGGGGCGTCCGGTGAGGCTGGCCGTTGACGGAGGCTATGATAAAGCTTTTCTGACCATTGTCGATTCCCATGTCACGACCCTCATTACGGGGCTGGCGCTGTTTCTTTTTGGAACAGGTCCGATTAAAGGATTTGCCGTCACGCTATGTTTGGGCATTGCGATTAATTTGTTTACGGCGTTGGTGGGCACCAAAGTGGTATTTGATTTGTTCAACCGGAAGAAATTGCAAAAGTTGAGTATATGATGAAACGGAATGACTTCACTCTTTCACCCAATGGATCGCGATTATGTTAGAAATTGTTGGAAAAACGAATATTGACTTCATGGGGCGTCGGAAAATTGCGCTGGGCATCTCGGGGGTTTTAGGGTTGCTGGGGCTTATCGCGGTTATTCAAATCGCCTTCGGTTCGGCCAATTTAGGGATTGATTTTGCCGGAGGAACCGCCGTTCAATTAAAGTTCGACAAAGCGCTCTCCATTGAATCAGCGAGAACCGTGTTGGCAAAGCATGGACTTGGAGATGCGGAACTTCAAGAATTTACTCAAGATAATAAATTACTCATTCGCGTCAAAACGGAAACAACGATTGAAGAAGCCATTAGTGATAAAATCATTCAAGTCTTTCGAGATGAATTTAAAGGCCATGCGTTTGAGATTGATTTAACGACTTCGATTGGACCGACGATAGGACAAAAACTACAAAAAGACGCCTTGATTGCCATCGTCTTGTCGTTGATCGGCATTATTACCTATATTGCGGCGCGATTTGAATTTCGATTTGGTGTTGCCGCAGCCATCGCCACCTTTCATGATGTCTTGGCGGTCCTAGGAGTCTTTTATGTCATGAATGTCGAAATCACACTCTTGGTCGTGACAGCTCTTTTGACCTTGGCCGGATATTCCATTACTGACACCGTCATTGTGTTTGACCGGATACGCGAAAATCTTCGTCAACGCCGCCGCCAATCAATTGAGAGCATTATTAATGATGGCATTAATCAAGTGTTGAGCCGGACGTTGGTCACGACCCTCACCGTCGTGCTCGTACTGTTGCCACTGACCTTGTTTGGCGGTGAAGTGCTGCACGACTTTTCGCTGGCATTGCTCTTAGGAGTCTTGATTGGAACCTACTCCTCGGTCTTTGTCGCCAGTCCTCTCCTTCTTGTCTGGCCGGGCGCCGAAGGCAAGCTGCTGAGCCGGGGAAGATGATGTCACGAAGTTGCGGTGACGTATTTTCTCGTCAGGCGAGAGCGGTTTGCCAGTTTTTTTATATTTCGAGTCTGACCCCAAAAATACGTGAACTTCGGGATTCATCTTTTCATAGTGGTGGGTAATCGCGTCTGTGAGATCAACATGATTCAAGAGCGACAGTGGGATAAGGAATATCTAATAACTAGGTTAGATAATATAAAACGAGACTTGCCTTTCTTAGCATACCTTGCACCTACTAGAAAGTAATGCTAACCTAATTTAGTAGTACTTTTTAAAGGAGGTAAGAATGTCAACGTCAACTATTACCCGAAAAGGTCAGGTTACTATACCAAAAGATATTCGAAACCGATTGGATGTCAAAGAGGGCGATAAAGTGTTGTTTGTCATGCGAGGGGAAGAAGTGGTCCTGAAAGTGATTCACGGAACAATTCTCGATTTGAAGGGTTCAATTAAAGCCACGAGACATCCAGAGGACTTCGATGCAATCCGCCAATCAGTCAAACACGCCCGTTCGGCAAAGGTTCGTCGCTCGTGACGAAACGATTCGTCGATACCAACGTCTTTCTTCGATTCCTGACGAATGATGACCCACAGAAGGCGAAGCGGGCTGAAGCCCTCTTTCGCAAGGCCATCAGAGGAGATACTGCTTTAGTCACTAGCCTTTTAGTCATAGCTGAAATCGTCTGGACTTTAGAGTCGTTTTACCACCTCGACAAAGTCGAGATTGCACCGAAGGTCGAGAAAATCTTAAACACCCCGAATCTCGAATGCCCTGACGCGCATCTTATCCTTATGGCGCTTGACCTCTATGTTCAGGAAAACATCGATTTCATTGATGCCTATCATGCCTGCTTTTTGAAAGAAGTAGATCTCACACAAATATACACATATGATCGACGACACTTTCATCGTGTCCCTTGGCTAGAGATTATGGAACCGTGAACCCTCTCGCGTCGGGAAGATCGTCGAGATCCATGAGCGTCAGTGGGTTTAGGAATATCTAGCGACTCGTTTAGAGATCATAAAACTAGATTTAACCCCGTTTCCATGGTACTGCTTGATTCGCTCCAAACAATCTGAAGTTGATTGTTGAGATGCATCAGATTTCATAAGAGTTCGATGCCCGGAATCTTTTCATTTAGTTAATACTTGGCGAAGACGTTCAACGGCCTGTTCCCGTTTGAAAGGGGCCATACGCTGAATATTGAGTAGCTTCCATTGCACTGCAGGAAGTCGCTCGATTCCATCAAAAGGTAAAAGACTCCAATCCGGCTCACCGCGTTTAAAACTCAGGAGGAATGTCCGTTGTCGCTCGGTCAGTCGTTCGTGGATCAGAGTAATCATTTTCTTGCGAGTGTGTTCGAGTTCTTCCACCGTCACAGGGATAAGTGCCATACCACGAAATTGCTCCTCGAAGGTCCTTGCTAGAGGCTGGAGGTTGGGTGAAAGTAATTCGGTAAGAGAGCGATTGCTGCTCAGTAGGTATACCAAAAAGACCTCAAGTAAATTGTCGTCTAATCCTTCGTGCTCCAACAACTGTTTGACATCAAATAGGTCACGTGGGTGTTGTCGGTCCAATGCGGCGCATAACTTACCAGAATACAAATCATGCGAATGCACGACCGGTACTTCAACATAGCCAAACTGCTCTTCGACCATTGAGCATACTCCACGGATGGATGGTTCGCGGACACAGCCACGAAGCACAGGGGAGACCTCAATCTTTATCTGTGAATGGTGACGCCTCACGATCAGTTTGAAAACGTGTCCCTCGTTGGTCATGCGTTCAATACGACCAGGCCATTTTTTTTGAATTGATGTCGCAAGGCGTTCAAGTGCTGCCCCAACCTCTCTGAAGCTCGTCGTTCGATCTTGCACCGGAAGATATGTGAGATCAATGTCTACAGACAAGCGCGGGAGATCGCGCACGAATAGATTGATGGCCGTGCCCCCTTTGAGTGCAAAACAGGGTTCTTCAGCGACAAGCGGCAGCACATCAAGGAGCAAGGCAACCTGCTGGTAATAAGGATTAGCCGGTGTGAGCAATTAGATCCTCTGGTACGGTGATGAAAAAATTTTGATCCAGTCGTCCACCCCGTGTCACGAGTCGCTTGCCTCGTCCAAGAGTGATACGTGACGTTTGCAGCTTTCGGGTCCACGGATAATCCTGGCGCTTGGCCAGAAACAGAAAGATGCGCTTGACCTTGATACTGGTGCAGCCTGCCAACAACTCTTGGACTAATGATGGTCGAAGGACAGACAATCCCTCAAACAATTCCACCGCGTGCATGAAGCTGGCAGGCGTCTCGTCGACCAGGCTCAACACTTCCATGATGGCGCGCTCGGGCATAGCGACCGTAAGCGTCCAGTCTCGCACTTGGGTTCCTATGGTCGTGAGCCCCTCGTTCCGCATCGCAGGATCGAATAAGTGTTGTCCATGAAAAATCACCGTTTGCGGGTGCTTGACGGCTTCAACCCAACTTGGCAATCGGACTGGAGCCTGTGAATGACTCCACGCATGAATACGCGACTCTCCGCCTAATGGAAGGAAATGAGCTAATCCCTGCAGATTCATGGCTGAAATACCACCTATGTGTAGCGGGAACTTTAAAAACCTCTGGAGTCCCAACATGATGCCTTGCCAATTCACCGGCGTAACAGGTCGTGCATAGACCCCATGTGCTAAAGATAGCAGCCAGCCGCTCTTTACATACTTGCGAACCAGCTGCGGTGAGATTCCCTGATCTCTGAGCCAGGCTGTCGGTACAGCCACTCCTTCCGGCAATTCCTCGAGCAGACGGTTCAGGAGTCGGTTCGGCGATTGTCTTTTCTGTATACCCATGGTTTATATAATTGGGGCTGGCACAGAAGATTTGCTATATCTTCTTTTCTTTGAGCCAGTCTTTGAGTTCTCTGAGCATTGCTTGAGGGGCTTGAGCATTAAAGCGCCATTCACATTCTTTTAGAAACAAGTTGAAATGATGCTGAGGGATTC
>BQIY01000041.1 GCA_021604265.1 Nitrospirales bacterium | reverse complement strand
TCTTGAGTGATGTTCTTCAAATTTTTGATCCGTCCTATGTGTTACGAAATGCGCTGTATGGTGGGATTTTATGTGGGATAGCGTTGCCCATTGTCGGTGGGTTGATGTATGTACGCCGGATGGTGTTTTTGGGGGTGACCTTGCCTACGATTTCTGCGGCTGGCATCGCGATGGCGATTTTTTGGCATGCGACATTTCATCCGGATACACAACACAGCGATTTCGGTCTGGCCCTCCTTGGTTCAACCATTTTGACAACTGGAACCTTGAGTCTGTTAGCCGTGTTAGAGAGGAATGGCCGGGGAGTGGTCGAGGGACGCATTGGTGTTCTTTATGTTTTGGCAGGAGCTCTGACAATTTTACTCTTAGCATCAGACCGGATTCCCGAGGCAGGGGCACTCAATGCCTTGAAAGGACAAATTATTGCCATTTCTGATGCCGACTTACAGCTTTTGGTCGTCTGTTTTACCGCAATGGCGGTTCTCTTATGGAGTTTTCGAAAAGAACTGCTCTTGGTCTCGGTCGATCGGGATTTAGCCATATCTCTTGGGAAGCAGGTGTGGGTCTGGGATATGCTGCTCTATGGAATTGTGGGTGTCACGATTTCATTAGGCGTGCTCGTTGTTGGGCCATTGGTGACGTTTGGATTTTTATTGCTCCCACCCATGATTGCGATGCATGTGAATCTTGGAATATGGCTTGCGCCTGTTGTAGCTGCGGCGATTGGAATGATGATGGCGTTTGGAGGGTTTCTGGTCTCGTATCAGCTTGATTGGCCGACAGGTCCAACCAACGTGGTTATTGGATGTGTCCTTCTCGGATTTATGAGCGTCGGGCAATGGTGCCTGAAAAAATACCGGACACCCAAAGTCATCAGCTCTCACTAATTCGGAGTGCCAAGCTTTTTTCACTGCCCCTGTTCTAGATTGAATCTTTTGTTCAATTCTCTCAGCATTCTATTCTGTTCGTCGAGTTGTTGTTGAAGTTCTTCAATTTCATTTCGTAAATTCTGCTTTTTTCGAGTATTGGGATCTTGCACTTTGAACTCGCGTTGCGAGTGGTTTTCAGTTTGAGACGTCCGCTTTTGGTGTTTTTTCATGGCTGCGAGAACCGTCAGGTTAACGGCAACGGCACCAATTGACTCTTGGGGAAATGTGTCTTGACTGTCGGCGGATTGTTTCAGCGCGACATCCGGAGCAAATTTTAAATCCCAATGTCGTATGTGTGTTGGAGAAAAACTGGCTTTGGACGACAGCTGAGGTTGACGGCGATCAGCTTGAAATGTATGAAGAGCAATCCGTAAAAGATTCTTTGACACATACAGACTCCCGCTCGTGGTTTGAGGGCCAGAGGGTTTTTGGTTCATCAGTTGAAACCACACATATTCTTCAGGGGTCGCTTGAGCCAGCGCGTCAATGAGCCAGGGCATTAAAGACTGTATTTCTTGTTCTGTCAAAACTGGCAATTCTTCCCCTTCGCCACTGACGAGCGTCGCCAATAGGGGTTTTTCTTCCAGAACATGCAGTCCACGAAAAGCTTTCGTCAACAATGTGGTTTCGATGAAGGCAGGATGAGAAGCTCGGACCGCAGTATCGGGAAAGGTTTTGAGACGTACCTGGCCTTGAGGGCTTTCATGGATGGGAGTCTCGACTTGAGGGGTAGCAAGGCAAGCCGGTAACGTTCCAACGATTCCACAAATACTACAGAACGCAAAGAAAAAATAGATTTGAGATTTCATCGTTGATTCGAAGCACTTCTAGAAAGATCTCTTTTCCAATATCGTTTCTTCATATAAAAAGTCAACTCACTGTTTTGCAGATAACGCTGAAGAAGGAGGACAAGCGTGTTCGTCATGTGCACGATCAGAATCATTCCACTTCCGTTTCAGGGGCATCAATGAAAGGCGTGAGTTCATAGAATGAGTATTTCTTCGTTCGAGGCAAGCTGAGAGTTTACTGTGGTGGCAGGTTATGCGGAAATCGTATGATCAATGGCGGTCAAAGGCAGGAAAAGAAATCAGAGCCTTCGGTTTTGAACGGGGTTTCTATAATATCGTGAATACATTAATTACGTTAAAATGATTAATGTATTATATCCAAATGCAAAACACTAATTAATTTTCTGAATTATCATTTCCTGATTCAATGTGGCACGTATAGTAGGTGTATTGTGCTGGACATCCAAGATGTTGGATTGTTATTGAAAATAGACTTGTCTTGACGCGTGTTTCTGTGCGAGGTTTTTCTTATTCGACACCTTGGTTGTCCTCGGTTTAGCGTAGTCCCACCATGTTTCTGACCATTGACTCTAGCGGCCAATCGGAGTAAAAAATGTAGAGAGGGTAGGCAATCTATCCGCTAGTGAAAAGACGGTGTGTTCCGTGGTGAAAGAGTCGTATTTGACCGTACATCGTTTTAGCAATTTTTTCATGAAAAGTATGGGAACTGTATAATGGGCTGGAAAACATCAGAAACCCCACTCAACCTTATTCATATTCTTCCTTCTGAAGATAAAAAATCCAAACCCACATTGCCGTACGATAGTTCTCAATCTTTGAGAATTCAAGTTGGAGATGAAACTCCCTCTGTGAGCGTGAAGTTTTTTGCCAAATCGATTGCAGCTGTTCGAAGAGGGGGGAATCAAATTACGGAATGGTTTCACGCGAGCATTTCACTCTGTCAACGTGGAGGCCAAAGCGTGTTTCGTGGGTTAACTTCGTGTGTTCTCGGTCTGTTTGGTCTGATGAGGAATGGAGGGGGGGCATGTGTGACCCTTATTGCTCGATCAGCGAATAGCGTTCGAGAGAGTTCTGATAAGATGAGTGATAAAATTTGGAAGATGTATACAAAGAAACGAAATGCCTCGATCCCTGAGCCACACATTCTTCCTGCCACCATTGAAGCATCGTCCAGTATTACACCTACTCCCAAGTTGGAACATGACGAGTTACTGTGGGAGGTGCATGCGCTTCGTGATCAACTCACGGCTCAGCGAAGAGAATTTACTCGAGTGAATACGCAAATCGGTGAGTTAAAGGCGTTAGCCGTCTCACAGCAACAGGTTCTTCTGCATCTTGGAAAAGAACTTGAATCCATCGAATCCAAAACGGTACGTCCTGAGAAGGCGGCGGTGAAAAAAAGTAAGCCGCGGTCGTCTAAAGCTGCTAAGGCCAAATCCTTTCCCTCCTCCGCACAATCACCAAGAGAAGCTTCCCTAAGGTTAGACCCGCCTCGATAATCTTTTGATAGATGTCCGCTTCTTCAGCACAGGATCTTCGCGTGCGCAATATTGCATTTGAGCTTTTGACGCCTTGAAGTATGGTGGCCTGGACCTCATTAGGAATTCGATTGTATTGACGATTACTGAAGAAAATTCTGAACGTTCCGAAATATAGACAAAGGTTCAAAACATGATGATTTGGGATTTAGATCGTATCTATGGCCTGAGCCGAGCGGCCAAGGATTATTGAATGAGTAAACCATTGACTCGTTTGCAATTTCGCAGTCACCTGTTAGACATCATGGATCAAAAGGATCATTGGGCTTGGGGAAATTTTTCTGGTCCTTCGATCACGAAATCTCAACTGAAGATTCATTATCAGCAAGAGTTTGGTGTCTATGTACGGGACTTTCCAGTTTTCCTTGCCCGTATTTATGGCCAAAATCCCCCCTCTGATGTTCGTGCTATGCTGGCCGAAAACATTTACGAAGAAGATACTGGACGATTGTCATTAGGGCGGTCGCATCCTGAACTTTTCATGAAAATGATGAAGGGCTTACAGTATGCCTCAAAGGATTTTTTAGATATTGCCTTGCTTCCCGCCAGCCGTCAGTATCGACTTTGGCTCGAGCGGGTATCCGTTCATCGAGATTGGAACGTTGGTGCGGCGGTGTTGACGATATTTGTTGAAGGCAGTAGAAATGACCGGGAGGAAATACGGGCAACGGCAAAACCCATGACACGAAAACGCCTTGAGTCAACTATCCGGCAACATCCGTTGGTCTGCAATCACGGTATATCCCCTGATTGCATGGATCTGACAAGAGCTCATCAAATGGTTGAAAATGGACATCGGCACGATGCCTATAAAATGGTACTCACGCATGCGGTAACACGATCTCAACAAGATACCATTCTGTTAGCCATGAGGAAGACATTGCGGTTGTGGCTCAAATACCGAGAAGGTGTGGCAAGCGCCTGTGGACTGACACGTCTTCATGCAGTTGGTGCCTGATCGAGTTGTCTCGCTATTCTTCCGTTTCAGCGAACCCGAGGATCGTTCCTCTCAAGCTGATCGTGATTTCCGCCTCTGTTTTTTTCTTAGCCTCCGCTTGATTCCTTGGAAGTCTCTTCAAATGTCTCGCGGCATGATCGAATGCCGTATTTCATCGGACTAACGCTTTCGTGCTCCATATTGTTTTGATTTGTGCAATAGATTTCTATCCGAAGTGCGTGAGCATGCAATGCGGAGTCGTCATTTCTCATACTTGACTTTCATCGTGGGTTGTATATAATTGCAAGACGTTTGCAATTAGAGAGGTGGCGTATCAAGAAATCAACCATTAATGAAGACCTGCGGGCAGCCGGACATCGGTTAACTCGAACTCGTCGTGCAGTTTTAGAGGTTCTTGAACGAACCAAATATCCCTTGAGCGCCTCTGAACTCTATGAACGGTTGACGAAAAATAAGGTTGCCATCGATCTGGTGACAGTCTATCGAACGCTTAGCGTGTTGCGTGAGCTCGGGGTTGTTGCTCAGATCGAACTGCATAAAGAAGGGCAAGCTCGATTCGAAATTCGCCATGGTCGTGAGCATCATCATCACATTCGCTGCCAAACATGCGGAAAAATTGCTGACTTGTTGTTATGTCCTCTGAAAAAGTTAACCGCATTTATTGAAAAAGAAACACAATTTGTCGTGAATGAACATACGTTAGAGTTCAGTGGTCTCTGTCCAAAATGTCAGTAATTCTATGAATACCTTTGGCCCAACACTTTCAAAAGCCGGATCAATTGCTTCGTTAGTCTGTGCAGTTCATTGTGCCCTGACACCGTTAGCCTTGTTAGCGCTTCCGGTAATTGCGGCTCATTCATGGGGCGGATTAGATCTTCTCTTAGGAGGGTTTTTGGCTGATACCACTGAATGGTTTTTTGTCGGGATCATTGGTGTGTTAGCTGGATTTGGACTCTTAGCAACTTATCCATTACATCGAGACATACGGCCAGCCTATCTGACGGCTTTGGGGCTCTTTTTGCTCGTGGCTGCGCATGTCTGGATGGTGCCAAGCAGTGTTGGAGAGATTGCGCTTGATGTATTGGGCGCATCGCTGATTGCTTTTGCCGGGTTCTGGAATCGTCGTCTTTGCCATTGTCTTGGCTGTCACACGCATGAACATGAGTCAGAGCCATCAACTCCTACGTTTGAACAAGCTATTGATCCTTCCCCAGGAAAGTAGTCTGCTTTCAATTCTTTCTCACTACAGCCGCTTTATTAGTTATATCGAAACGATACAGCGCCAACTTACTCAACGTTGCGATTCAATACCCGAGAGTACACGTCAATCCTGACCAGTTATCGCCGATTCAATGATTGTTCGTGCTCTTGACACATTAGAAATCGCGTTGAGAGTCCTTATGGTTTATCTGGAACGTATTGGGATTCGCTATAGCCACCACCATGAAAAGAGCTGGAAGGTGATGACGGCTAGGAATGCTTGAGTTGTCTAAGAGAGGTCAGAGAGAGTCGTTGAGAGAGAGCTGGAAGCTAAAACGAAGCGCCTAGAGGTTAGGTTCGCTCTATATGCTTCCAGAGAGAAGTCCGCGCGGGTAATCGGTCGCTGGTCTTCTGGTTTTGTGTCTCGTGTCTGTTTATAAGGATACCGTGTTTTCTTTGGACGCCCGCTCCAGGCCTTCTTGTAATTCATGAATGAGGCTTTCTGTTTCGTTCCAGCCCAAACAAGCATCAGTGATGGAGACGCCATAGGCTAATTTCTTCCCTTTTTCCCACTTCTGATTGCCGGGGTTCAGGTGACTTTCTATCAACAGACCCATGATCGATTCCTGACCCAGGCAAATCTGCTGGAGAACGTTCCGTGCCACATTGGTTTGACGCGTATGGTCTTTTTCTGAGTTCCCATGGGAGCAATCCACCATGATTGGTCTCTGAATTTTTTCATGTTCCAGTGCCGTAGCAGCCAGTTCAATATCTGCGGCTTGATAATTTACCTTTCCTCCGCCACCACGAAGAACAATATGCCGATCTTGATTGCCATTGGTTTTGATGATCGAAGTCACTCCGTCGACATTGATGCCAATGAAACTTTGCGGATGACGTGCGGCAATCATGGCATTCAGCGCCACTTGAAGACCGCCATCGGTTCCATTCTTAAATCCCACAGGCATCGATAATCCGCTGGCCATCTCTCGATGGGTTTGACTTTCAGTTGTTCGGGCACCAATGGCAGACCAGCTGATCAGATCAGAGAGGTACTGCGGAGTGACCGGGTCAAGAAATTCTGTGCCGCAGGGAATTCCCATTTCATTGATATTGAGCAGAATAGTTCGTGCCAACTGAAATCCAGCATCAATGTCGCAGCTGGTGTCCAGGTGAGGGTCATTAATTAAGCCTTTCCATCCCACAGTTGTTCGAGGCTTTTCGAAATAGGTTCTCATGACAATGACAAGATGCTCTTGAGTTTTTTCTACGAGACCTTTTAACCGTTCGGCATATTCATAGGCCGCTTGCGGATCATGGATGGAGCAGGGTCCAACAATCACAAGGAGGCGGTGCCGGTCATGTCCGTTGAGAATGGACTGAATAGCCTGACGTGTCTGACGAACGAGTATTTCCGCAGACTCGGGTAAGGGAAGTTTTTTCTTTACCTCCCGAGGTGTCATTAAGGTTCCAATATCAATAATATTGCGGTTATCAATTTGTTCAGTCATGATAAATTCCTATCGTTCTGGCAAAAAATGAAAGTCGAACGCTTATGACTTCTTGACTCTCCATAAGGGTAATCATGAAGGTGTCGGTGTTCGCGTTCCGTTGCCTCTGGATTGCCTTAGTAAATGATACGTAATATCTGAATAGCTTCATTGTAATGCAGTTGTTCGCTGTTCGCAAGTGATCAAAAATGTCGATGAGTGGTATAGAACGACGAGGCCAGTCAGGGAAGCGACAGTTCGGAAATCAGAAGGCCCTTACACTACGGTGTTAATGAGTTTAGCTTGTTGAGACGTAAACCACTGAAGGAGATCCAAGCGGGCGACATCAGATTCTGATTGGAATCGAAATTGTAACCCAAGATGAAGCTCAGGTGTTGGATCAATCCATTCAATCTTCGCAAAAAGCTTTGAAGTATGAGAAGACCCTGGAAGCTGACACGTTAAGATGACCTGCATGCTGCTTACGGAAGGCCATGCATTGGCGGCGGCCGTTAATTGACAGCCCGAGGGACAGAGATCGCTAATGGTGACCGGAAGGACGGCTAAAATTTTGGATTGATCACTCATTGGGCGGACCGTACCTGATAAATCCACCGCAAGACGTGGATACACTCTTGCGGCTTGATGAATGATATCCTCTGGAGGTTTGAGCCGAAGAGATTCTGAGGGTATAGATATCTCTTGGACCGTTGTTTCAAATTGATACGTATCACCATCAAGGAGCGAGCGTCCCTTGACGACAGCCCCGACAGCCAGATCATGGAGCTGTGTGTCTTGAGGCAGCGCACAGAGCAGAGAATGATCCATCCCAAGTCCTAACAGTTGCGACCGAAGGATCATTGACGTGGATTCACCGGGAAAGGTGAGCCAGAGCGTGTTGGAACTCGAGGATAAGAGGGTTCGTTGTTGACGACTCATATCTTAGCTGTATTTTCTGGGTACGATACCAATCTGAGTAGAACGGTATTGATTGATACTGCGTGATCTCACAGGACAAAATTTTGAAATTTATGGAAGCGCTCCCTAGGTCGCGTTCAGAGTCATGTCTGTTAAACAGAAACGTTTTCTCACGGCACAATGACGTACCCGTGTTCAAGCTGAAGCACACAAAGATTGGCACTCTTCTGTACTATTCGGTTTATAGAGAGGAAAAGCTAAAGAAGGCTACGAAGATTTCTTGGTTACGTGATCTTTATGGCCAATGTAGGAAAATAGTGGGAAAGGGAAGTGGTAAAAGGGAAGTTCTAGAATTAAGACGACTTACGCGTGCTATGGAGTATGGCATCTTGAATGATCCGTGCAGCAAGGTCCTCACTGGAAATGCGATAGTGACCTGATTTAAGAAATTCTTTGACCTTTGCAACCTTTTCTTCTCGGATATCGGGAGCTTGTTTTATGGTATTGAGAAGATGATCGTGCTCTTCCTGTTCGGAAGAAATCCGAAGAACATCCTGCGTATGAGGTTGGGAAGTGGCTGAGGAAGATTCAGAAGGGCGTTGCCTAGGTTCACGAACCTCGTGTATCGGCTTGAAACTCTTATTCTCTCGAGAGAAATGGTTTGTGTTGATAGGATCAATAGCCATGGTGGCATCCTCTGGAAAATAGTATACGTTAGTATAAATAAAAATAAGAGAAATGGAAATAGAGAGGTTGGTTCCTGCACTGAAGATTTTAAATATACGATAGGATGGTGGTTATGGCAGAAATAATGGTACCTGCACAGATTACATCCCTGACAACCCTCGACCCCGGTGAAGTTCGGATTATTAAACTGGAACTCCCCACGCAGTGGGAGATGGAAGGAGTCACCTATCCCGTGTACGATACGATGCGTCCAGGGACCGCGTTCTTGACAAAACCTTGGGGTATTCGCACTGAAAAGCGGCGGCGGCGGATGTACACACGCTCTAATGCCAATGTTAATTCAGGTCATTGCTTGGAAACCATCATTAACTTTACCCATACCGATCGGTCTGACACGTCAGCCTGGTGGCAAACTGATGAATGTGCCGTATGGCAGCAGTCTGCCCAACCACTCGATGTCAAGGTAGAGTGGAATCAGGATCGGACAGCCTTACTAATTTACGAAAACAGTCAACAGTGTCAGGCCACGAATTTACGCTTAGAACCGGATGGTGAATGGGAATCCATGAAATTTCTCGCCTTGGCGTTTTCTACCGGGATCACTCCCTTTCTTTCCTATCTCCGATATATGAAACACAGGAATTTCGGTCGCACCAATACGCATTCCGGTACATTTCTGAAATTGATCGTCAGTGTTCGATCTTTTCAACAGGTCATGGCCCATGATGAACTGCTCTCCCTTCAACGCCGATTCCCTGATAATTTCGAGTATCATCCGGTATTGACAAGGAGTTGGCCTCAAGACTGGTCGTTTACACAGGGACGAATTATGCAAGAAAAGCAGACAGGTATGGATGGCAGAGCGATTGATCTCGGTCCGCTCTTAGCTGTCGTCCCTGATATCCAGCAGTACCATGTACGATTTTGTGGGAATAAAGCGGCTCGTGATCAGCTTCAGGAGGGGTTTCAACAATATAACCTTGAGCCTCGTAGCATTCGAGCCGAGGTGTGGTAACCGTTTCTTTCTTTTTTCATAACTATCAGCGTGACGTGTGTGTGAAAAGGAACGAGAACGTCGGCTAAGCTGATTGGGAATTTTTGAGAGCCAAAGGGCTGGGAATTTCAGGACGGCGTATCAGACGAACCACAGGTTTTCCGAGAAAGGCATGATGTCCGCAAATGAGGCAATGTAAACTCAAGGTGGCCAAGAGTTCCTGTTGAAGTTGTTCAAGATGAACCGTCCGTGAACCGCATCGCGGGCACCGTGGGTGTTTCGATGCTGAACGAGACGGAGTAGGTGAGGGTTTTGTGGTTTTAGGCGTATTCCGTTTCATAGTCATGGGCTTTCGTGAGCGCGATAGAGGGTTTTTGATAGGGAGTGTTGCTATGGATTTTTTTTCATCACTAGGGTGAAGTAACAAGTTTTGTGCCAGTTCTCATTGATGTCTGAACTGTACAGAACTTGATGTATCGTAAGGAAAGTTAAAGAAATGTGCTGAAGGGGAGAGTCAGGCCGGCAAGTCTTTCCTATTATCCAGAGGAGAAAATAGCCTACAGAATCGGGATACACACTGGAAAAACTTAGTGTGACTGAGGTTGAGGCGACTGTGGGGGTGACGAAGGTTTGGCCAGAATTGCTGCCGCGCGTGAAGCTAAGTTGTCAGCTTCAGGATAACGTTTGGCTTCACGAAGCAAATCGGCATACTTTTTGAGAATGGTGACCACATCCCGATGATTAGGACCACTCAGTTCCTCCTTCATCTGTAAGGCTTTTTGATATTGTCTTTCAGCTTTGGTGTATTGCTTTTGTGAACGATAATATGATGCAAGGCTATAGAGGCTGCTGAGAAGCAAGGGATTGCCTTTCCCTAAGTTTTCCGCATGTTCAACGGTCTGAAGGAGT
>BQIY01000040.1 GCA_021604265.1 Nitrospirales bacterium | reverse complement strand
CATCCAGCAAGGCCACAGCCATTTTGGCGCCCGGAGCGTACCCTCAGTACGTGAGCACGACAAAACGGCGAGAACGCCGCTGGTGGCTTTTTTCAACATTCCCATTATGTTCCTTCGCGTGTGCGTGTCGACTTTCCCATTGAGCAGGACCAGCCCAGGCCAGAAGCAGTTTACCGTATGAAGTCACGACCCGGCCACCAACCCAATATAAAGTTAGAAACTCCCTCGCCCTTGTAGGGGTTTGTTCCGTAGCGGAACTCGCGGAGCCTGTCCTGAGCGAATCCGAAGGGCTTAAACAGTCCTCGCCGAATCTCCGAAGTTGGCTGCGCTCCACCGGCCACCCCAAAGGCAGGGTAATCTCTGAGTCAGGATGAGGCGACCAGAGGAAATCCAAAAGAAGAAGTCTCTCCCACTCCAGCACGAGGGCGGTCAATAGGAATGGGGTAGGAGCGGAGCGCCCTGGGGATTTGTAGACAAGGAAGTAATGATGTGTGATTGCAAGCCCTGACCCTGACTGCTAACTCTGTAACCGGTTGTTATGCGCCTCTAATGCCATATTTTTTCTGTCTGGCTAGAAGGGCAGCTTCGCCTCCATCGAGAACCTCGAGAACCGAATGCTTGATCTTACTGTTCTCCCATGCCAAGAACCCAGACGCTGGGAACTCTGCATGACTGCCATCCGAGTCAATATGGACTATCAAGTCTGCGTCAGTAAGGACTACGAGGTTCGCATTGTGCGAAGTTACAAGATATTGCTGACTTTGCTTTTTGTTCAGTAGGTCAGGCCCGATATTGTCAGCAATGTATCGGTTATCGAGGTTATCTTCCGGCTGATCGATTACTAGAGGTCCACGACTGTTACGTAGAAGGAGGGGGAACACTGCCACACATCGTTGTCCAGCCGAAAGATTTTGAATTTCTACGCCCCCACGATTACCCACCTCCAAAAAAATCCCAACATCATCATCGTCAATGACATCTAGAAGATCCACGAATCTGGTATCGAACAGGTAATTTTCGACTGTCCACTGATTTTGCTCGATGCCCAAGGATTTTAGTTTCGCAAAGAGATCTCGTAGTTTTTCGTATGCATCCCTCCCGTCGTAACGATCTACGAATCCAAGCAGGGAGGCCCCTTCAGTTGGATAATTTCCCTGAAATAGATCCCGCGCCTCTTTGTTTGCTGCCCGCCGAAACTCCAACTTAACTCCCGGCAATTCCGAATTGAGTGTCCCTACCAGATCTGATCTCAATTGAACAATTCTATCTCGGAGATTGCATACGGCCTCACAGGAAGAGTGTAGTTGCTCCGCCAGTGTATGAAGCTCACGAAGTTGCTCTTTGCAATCACTTTCCACTGATGGAAGTTTCTTTGTTTCCTCCAGGATTTGAATTTGTTTTGTTAAGACTTCCCGATCTTCTGGCGAAAGCACTTCTACAGCCGGAGTGTATTTGTCTTCGCGAAAGGTCTGGAAGGCTTTTCTAAGAACTGCACTTGCACTCTTCGCTTCAGCCCCAAGCGCATCGAGAGCTACTTGAAGCGCGTTAACCGAACTGTTCTCGACTTCACGAGACTCTTTCGCGCGCGTTTCCACGCCATCAAGCGCTTCTCCAAGATCACCGAATGATTCCCCACTAACAAGAGGCAGAATAGCTGTATCGATGCGGCTTGGCACAACATCCGCAACCTGTATTCGGCGAGCCTCGACTCCTCCAATAATCGCCTCGAGCCGTTCCTCCGCCTTGAGGAACCAATCATACTGGTCCTGTAAGGCGGACAGCTGGTCTTTAGCCAACCGGGTAAGCGTGGATCTCTTGCGGCTTAGCTCCCAAAATTGGCTCAGAACTTTACCTAGGCGCTTCGCGTCTCGCTGCAACAAGGGCAGAGTGTCTCTAGCTTGACCAACGTGGGTACGGATTTGACTGTAGGCTTGAATGATGTTCTCGGGCTCGCCAGCACGATCAAGTATGTTAATTCGTGCCGTCGCATGGTCAGCGACAGACTCGATTTCATGCCATCCAAGAATTGAAATCGGAAAAACCTGTGTCTCCGATGCCATCTCGGACCTGCTTTCGCCATCATCAGGAGTGATGGTAATTCGGTCACTGGAATCTGCTCGACGGATAATCAGGCATTGATTTCCGGTCGCATCTTGGACGAGACATTCCACGTAGCCACCAGAACCCAAGATATGCTGTCTGTGCTTCTGAACCTCATCATTGCGTTCCCTAGGCACGGGCGTATTGAGGACGAAGCGCAGGCATTCTAAAAGAGCTGTTTTCCCTGACCCTTTCCCCCCAATCAACGCATTCAACCCTTGATTGAGTTCAAGCCAGACATCTTCAATGAAGGCACCAACAACGTGAAGTCCGATCACCCGAGCATGGGTTGCTTCAGGTTTGGTTAGCGCGACCCGATGCGGAAGCGCAAGAGCAGCCTTAAGTTCGCCGAATGTTTGGTTCTCAACCCTCACCCATGTCGCCCGACGGCCCACAACGTTGTGGTGATGTGCATCACTCGATTGAACACAGGAGATATGTGGAATAGTGAGACCGTTCGGAGTCTGGTGTGCCCCATCAAAAAAAACGGCGGTCTCTATTTGTCGCACCTCCAGTGCGTCGAACACACCCTCTCGAACAAATCCAAGAAATGATTCATCATCATACAGGTCATCTATGCTACGAGAAGTTTCCGCGGATTTCGCTTGGTGAAGGTGCGCCGGAATGAAAAGGGCCCCAGCTTCTCGGAAATGAGTTGCTACATCGACAATACTGGATCTGAAGCCTGCAGGATATTCACCCACCCGGTAGTGAAACTTGTCGCGAGCCGAACGGAGAACATGGCCGTACTCATCCTCATCTGCTGGATCTGCCGCTACGATGCAGTGGAAGAAGTAGTCTTTTCCGATCTTTTTAAACAGTGCATCTACAAGAACATTGATTTCAACGCCTGGAATTAGAGTAACCGAAGGACAGTGACGCTGAAGCTGGTCCAGCTCAGCCTTCGTGGCAAAGGTCTCGTGCTTTAGGAGAATTACAAAACCGAGTTTGGAAGACTCGAGGGCCTTTCCGAGGCACTCGAAGGCATCTTCGCCCTTATACTGGTAATCATGTGATGTTGGAAGATGGACATGAAAATCGGCCTTTAACCAATTAGCCCCCGGTCCATGGCCCTTAGTCTTCAGATTTCGACGAAAATCACTAATTGTCACATTGACCTCGCTTCACGCCAATCAGCCCTATTATAAAAAAGTATGGTGAAAAATTTCGACCAATTAAAGAATTTTCAGATTGCCTTTTTAATTGGATGTCGAACAGCCAAAGATATTCCTTTCTGAGGGAATACCCCACAGGCAAGTAGCTGTGACCCAAGTCATTCAGCTACAAACAAAAGGTCTTTTCCTTTTCCACCTTGAATTCTAGAGACACGAATTTCAAATTTTTCCTTTAGGCTTCGCCAGAGCCCCATGGAGGATTGCCTCTAGGAGTTTTTGGGATTCGGATTGGGTGGTGGTGATTTGGGTTTCTAGTTGGTCGCAGAGGGTCATCAGTTCATCCACTTTGGCAACGATCCGGTGTTGTTCGGCTAGGGGCGGGAGGGGGAAAACGAAGGAAGAGAGCCCCCTGCCCGTAAAGTGCTTAATTCCGACTCCTGTAAAATAGCCAGATAGCCGACCACTATCAGCGCTTTGCCGGAGAGCATTCACGAAGAAGTGGGGGGCAACGCCCTCGGGAAAACGAACTCTGTGAATGGCCTTTTGGAAATAGATCTTGTTTTCCCGTTCGTCCCATACTGCAGCTCTTCCAGGCTCCCCACCTTCACAGATCAAAACGTCGCCTTTTCGAAGCGCAAATTCAGCCAACTCAGCATCTTCAAACCGCATCTGAAAGACGTCGGACAAATCAAAGTCGAACCAACGCACGTTTACGTTTCTGAGGTAACGTCTAGGAGTGCCCTTGTTCTTTCCTTTGTCGAGCATCTTCCCTAACCTAGCGTCGCCGATTTGCCCAACTGAAATCCACACCCAAGAAATAGGGATCGAGAAGGGTTCATTGTCGGCTTTTTCTCCCCCAATCCGTTGCACCAGTTCGGAGGCGGGTTCGTCGGTGGGGTCTTGCTCCACTAATTTGCCGCGGACGGCGAGGTTGAGGATGGTTTGGCGGAGTTGTTTGATGTGGTCGGTGCGGGTGGTGAGGCGCGGAAGGTGATTGAAGTAGAAGCGGGCATGCTGTCGGAAGGCGTCGGCGTCCGCGTCCGCGCCATTGTTTAAATGATGCAGTGACGACGCCATCAGCCGATCTCGCCGACGCTCCCGCTCCGTCTGTGCCGCTTCCAACCGATCGCACAGCGCCATCAATTCATCCACCTTGGCGACGATGCGTTGTTGTTCGGCGAGGGGTGGGAGGGCAAACGGCGAAAGCACGATTTTAACCTTGGAAATGTTTGGCTGTGCGCCGCCTTCGCTCTGAGAATGAAAGTCCGCTCTGCGTGAAAGAAGGAAAATGAAGAGGTACCTGTTCAAAATTCCAGCAAAAGGGGTACAGCCGCATACAGCTTGGTTTGTCACTGCAGGTTCAGCCAAGATAGCGAGTTTGCCAATCGTGGCCCCATACATGGCGATGAGCACATCTCCGGACTGATTGAGCCGGAAAGAACATTTTTTAAGGGCCATCTCCGTAACTTTCTCCTCTGAGCCTTGCAAAGCAAGGCAGTCGCCCAGTTCCCCGCTTTTTAGCCAAGTAACATCGCCACCGTAATACTCACTGTTTCCTCGTGGCGGTGTGCTACCTGAGCCCCAGTCGCCAATGTTGCCCAGCCGAGACCATAACCAACCTTGTGGGAGTTCAAATGGAAGATCAGACTCATCTAAATCTTCGATCAATGGCTGTTTTTGAATTTTCCCCTTTTTCATAAGGGATGCTTTTTCAGCATCAATTCGTTTCAACAACACAGATGCAGGTTCGTCCCTTGGATCTTGCTCAACCAACTTCCCCCGCACAGCGAGGTCAAGGATGAAGCGGCGCAAGCGTGGAATGGCATCTGGTGCCTCACCAATGCGATCGAAGTGACTGAGAAGTTGCGCAGGGTTCATCGTAGCAGGGCCTTCTCCAGTATGCCCTTGAGCTGATCACGCAGATTGGCAGTTTCCTTTTCAGCGGCGTCGAGTTTTGCCAGAAGTTCTTCCGGGTCACCGTGAGCATCGGCAACCCTGTGCGGATTTTTGAAGTCCAGGTTGTAGGCACGGGCTTTGACTTCGTCGGCGGTGACCTTCCAGGCGACCTTAGTTTCCTTCCGGCCTTTGCGTTTGGCTCCGCCCCACCAGTCGATGCAGGGCTCCAGATGTTCGAAGCGGATCGGTCTGGTCATCGAGTAGGCTTTTTGTCCTTCGGGGATTTGGTGCTCGTAGAACCAGATGTCTTTGGTGGGTTCGCCCTTTTCAAAGAACAAGAGATTGGTGCCAATGGAGGTGTAGGGTTTGAAGACACTGTTGGGGAGGCGGACAATGGTGTGGAGGTTACATTCCTCCATCAGATGTTCCTTGAGGCGGGTTTTGACGCCTTCGCCGAAGAGCGAGCCGTCTGGCAGGACGACGGCGGCACGTCCGCCGGATCTGAGCAGGCGCACGATTAGGGCCAGGAAGAGGTCCGCTGTTTCGCGGGTTTGAAAATGTTTGGGGAAGTTGCTTTCGATGCCGTCTTCTTCCTTGCCGCCGAAGGGCGGGTTGGTGAGGACGATGTCCACGCGGTCGGATTGGCCATAGCTGATATAGGGCCGAGCCAAGGTGTTGTCGTGGCGAACGAAAGAAGGATCGTCAATACCGTGTAGGAGCATGTTAGTGACGCAGAGCATGTGCGGAAGCTGTTTTTTTTCGCAGGCGCGGAGCGCCTGCTGCATGGTCTTCTCGTCCTTCGGTGTTTTGACATAGCGGTCGCGCATGTGCCGGAGGGCGCAGGAGAGGAAGCCGCCGGTGCCGCAGGCGGGGTCCAGGAGAATTTCGCCGGGGTGCGGATCAATGCGATCGGCCATAAAGGCGGTGACAGCGCGTGGCGTGTAATATTCGCCTGCGTTCCCTGCGCTTTGAAGGTCGTTTAAAATCTGTTCGTAGATATCGCCGAAGTGCTGGCGTTCGGTGAGGTTATTGAAGTCGATGCCATTGATCTTGTTGATCACCTGGCGCATGAGTTGACCGGACTTCATATAGTTGTAGGCGTCTTCGAAGACATCCCGCACGACGCGCCGGCGACCGTCTTTAGCCGTGCCGGTTAGTTCCTTGAGGGCGGGGAATAGGTCGTCATTGACGAAGTTCATCAGCTCAATGCCGGTGATGCCTTCGGGGTTTGCAGCCCATGTGCGCCACCGGAACTGTTTCGGGATAGGCGACCGGTAGCCCTCCTGCATCATTTCCAGTTCCTGATCCTGGTCGTCGATGATTTTCAGGAAGAACATCCAGCAGAGTTGGGAGATGCGTTGGGCATCCCCATCCACGCCGCTGTCCTGGCGCATGATGTCTTGAATGGATTTGACGGTGTTACGAACGGACATGGGTTACGCGGCTCCCTCATAGAGTGCATGTTGCAGGTCATGGACGGCCTTTTCAAAGCCGGGCCGTCCGCCAAAGGTTTTGAGTAATTCGATGGGAGTGCCCATAGTATCGAACGGCGCTATTTTTAAGATACGTGGATCGTCAAGGCTCGTGACACCTTCGTCCTGATACTTTTGCAGCAGGGCTTCCAGCACCGCGCGGGCTTGTGCGCCGTATTTGGTGAAGACATCGCGCTTGCGGATATTTTCCACTCGCTGGCGTCTGGTCAGGGGCGGCTGGTCAAAGGCCACATGGCAGATGAGGTCGAACGGATCGAGATCCTTTCCCACTTCGTCGGCCAATGGTTCGAGAAATACCCCTTCGTTTTCCAGTTCCTCAATGATGGCCTGCTTGCGCTCGGTGCTGTTCCACTGCTTGAGAAAGGCGTCGAGGCTTGCATAGTGATTACGCAGCGTTTTCTTGGAATAGTCTCGCAGGGTTTCGGTGACGAGTTTGCCGTATTCATCCAGATATTCGATGCGCTCGGCAATGATGCTGACTTTCTCCCCGTGGATATAGTATTTGCGCGGTTGATTCACGCCAGGTGGGATGGTGATGTCCGGCGTTGTGGGGTCAACGATGATGGTTTCTTCCTCGCTGGGTTGCGGTGGGATAGGATCTTCCTCATCAATTGGCGGTGCGACATCGTCGGGCGGGGCCACCGGGTCGTTCTCGCCAGGTTCGTAGATCTGCACCGGTTCGCCGTCGAAGTCGGGGTCGGCGAAATGGTTGGTGGCCTTCCGGAAATCGATGAGGGTGAAATAGAACTTGTTGGTTTCCGCATGCACGCGGGTGCCACGCCCGACGATTTGTTTGAACTCGGTCATGGAGCCCACTTCCCGGTCGAGGACGATGAGGCGGCAGGTCTGGGCATCGACCCCGGTGGAGAGCAGCCGAGAGGTCGTGACGATGACGGGATATTTGGCCTCCGGGTCGATGAAGTTGCCAATCTGTGCGCAGCCTTCGGCATCATCGCCGGTGATGCGCATGATATAACGGCTGTTTTGCTGGACAAGATCGGCATTTTCGTTGATGAGGGCCTGGCGCATGCGCGCGGCATGCTCGACGTCCACACAGAAAATGATGGTCTTTTGAAAACGGTCGCCGCCTTCTTTTAGAAATTGGCTCACTTTGTGGGCGACGCGCTTGGTGCGCTCGTCGATGACGAGGTTCCGGTCGTAATCCTTCTGGTTATAGATCCGGTCTTCGATCTCATTGCCATACTTGTCCGTCTCTCCCTTGGTCGGGCGATAGCCTTCCACATCTACATCCAAATGGACTTTGACTACCTTGTAGGGCGCCAGGAAGCCATCGCGGATGCCTTCCCTTAATGAGTAGGTGTAGACGGGTGGGCCGAAGTAATGGATGTTCGAGACGTATTCGGTTTCTTTCGGCGTGGCCGTCATTCCGATCTGGGTGGCACTGGAGAAGTAGTCAAGAATCTCCCGCCAGGCGGAATCATCCGCCGCGCTGCCGCGATGGCATTCGTCGATGACGATGAGGTCGAAGAAGTCGGGCGAGAGTTCCCGGAAGAGTTTTTGGGATTCCTCGGGGCCTGTGATGGCCTGATAGAGGCCGAGGTAGATTTCGTAGGACGTGTCGATACGTCGATGCTTTTTGTCCACAGCGGTCGTCAGCTCAACCACCGTTCCATCGTTACGCTCGATGGTCTTGGAACCGGTGCTGAGTTTGGCCATGGTTTTGCCAAATGGGCGAAAGTCGTTGACCATGGTCTGATCGATCAGGACATTGCGGTCCGCCAGGTAGAGGATGCGTTTCTTGCGCTTGGCCTTCCACAGGCGCCAGATGATTTGAAAGGCCGTGTAGGTTTTGCCGGTGCCAGTGGCCATGACGAGGAGGAGCCGATCCTGGCCCTTGGCGATGGCTTCGATGGTGTTGTTGATGGCGATGCGTTGATAGTAGCGCGGCTCCTTGCCACTCGCGTCGTCGTAATAGTTCTGAAGCACGATTTCTTCCTGAGCCGGGGAAAGATCTTTCCATGCGCGGTATTTCTGCCAGAGTGCTTCCGGTGAGGGAAAGGCGTTGAGGGAGAGTTCGGACTCTGTTTTTTCGTTTTGCCCCGATCGGTCATGGAAGAGGAAGGCATCGCCGTTTGATGAAAAGACAAATGGAATATCGAGGGTCTTGGCGTACTCCAGGGCTTGTTGCATGCCGCCGCCGACGCTGTGCTGGTTATCCTTGGCTTCGATCAGGGCGATGGGGATATTCGGCTTGTAGTAGAGAATGTAGTCGGCGCGTTTGGCTTTGCCGCGGGTGACGAGCTTGCCGCGGACGATGATTCGGCCATCCGTGAAGGAGACTTCCTCACGGACTTGTGCCAAGACATCCCATCCCGCCTGCTCGACGGCGGGCGTGATGAACTTGGTGCAGATGTCACGTTCAGACAGCGTCTTCTTGTCGGGGGAGTTCATAGGTGTTTCGGTACCTATTTGGGACCTTCCCTTTCGAATCTTTTTGATTCCTTATCCGATGGAAAATATTCAGGACAGGTGGCGCGAATGTGCCCTTATGATTTTTGGCAACTACTGGGCGGAGTTTCTCAATTGGGTTGGATACTTGGTTGGGAGGGAATGGCATAAACCTGTTGGGGGAGTCAGGTAATATCCAAAGTTTGGAAATGTGTTCTTTAGTAAAACCTTGGGAATCGTACATCAGAAGTGAAATGAAGTACAGAAAAAAATTGCCTTGGGAAACTGAGGGGTAGTTTGAAAAACAAATAGAAAAATTTGAAATGAATCGGACAAGATTCCTCGACAGGTTTCTTGCAGATATTCTGCAGAGATAAATTGATGCGTGTGCCGCGAAATTTCGAGGGCGATTGTTCTACATCCTGATAACTAGAATTAGGAAAAATTCTTTTGAAGATCAGTTGATTTTATGGTGGCTCCTTTTTGAGTCACGAGTGGGCATTGAGATTTCAATGGTAAGGTGCCGGGGGTTCGTCCCGGCGACCGAGCCACTTTTATTTCGGCAAAAGTGGCCAAAACCATTGACGCCCCGTCTGGTCACATTGGAGGGGAGGGACGCTAATTGGAGAAGAGCGGCCCAACTCGCCTGGCTCAAACAAGGTCCGCAACGGATAAGAGCGTCCCTCCCTGGGGCCAGCCGGCAGGAGTCGGATCAAAATTGAAGCGTACCGAGGCAAAACCACGGAGGGCGGACCAACTCGCGGAGTTTATCCTGAGCCTTCGCCGAAGGGCTCAAACACTGCCCGCCTTTTTTCCGGTGCCGGTTGCACTGCTCGGCCATGCCACCAGGCCAGCTGAGAGAGGAAGGGTAAAATTAACAGCCAGGGCTCAAACAAGGTCCGCTAGCTGCTTAAGAGCGTCCTTCCTTTGGGGCAGACGGCAGGCGTCGGAATATAGGGAAGATATATTAGGTACTCCCATGAAAAAAAAGGAGGACTGCAGGAAGGGTGGAAGTGGATCGGAAGGATGGGGTTTATTCGTAGACTTGAAGATGGAGTTTAATTGCAGCTTTTTGAAGAGCATCATCAGCAGTCCACATGCCACACTCTGTTAGTTGAGCGGAAGCCAGGAGATGACAGTCGACCCATCCCAGTCCTGCTCCATATAATTTTTGCGTTTCCAGTACGTGAAGGACTTCGTGATCGTCGGCTATTTGAGCCTTGGGAAGCGCTTGGAGTAACGCTAAGATCTCGGAACGATTTTTCAACATTCCGCACGCCAGTACTCCAATGACAGCGGAATGGGTTAGGACCAAACTTTCCTGGAGGAAGGATACGAGACGGGGACTTCCCGCTCTGAGACGGTTCACTCAGATGGAGGTGTCGACGAGAATCATGGCTTGGGGAGAAACCGCCGTCGCGGAGGCAACTTCAGTTGCCTTTCTGATCCTCCAAGTTGGGCCAAGCGGTGGGCTGCCTCTTTGGAAATGAGCGCCTCAAGCCCTAACCGAACTAATGCGGTTTTTTCCTCAA
>BQIY01000039.1 GCA_021604265.1 Nitrospirales bacterium | reverse complement strand
CGTCACCATCAAGTTACGGTGTTTTCTCAGCGGTCCGTGCAGACTCCCTCCCAGTGGAATATACAGATAGTCCCTGAGGAACCGGGAGAGCGTCATATGCCAGCGTCGCCAGAACTCAATGATATTTACAGACTTATACGGTGAATAAAAGTTGAGTGGAAGCTGAATTCCGAATATTCTTGCGACTCCAATCGCCATGTCGGAGTATCCTGAAAAATCAAAGTACAGCTGAAATGTATAGGCAAGAGCCGCCGTCCAGCTCTGGGTAAACGACAACTCTGCAAGCGGCAGTCCCCCGTCGAAAACGGGTGTCACCGCCAATGCTAAGTTATCTGCCAATACGACTTTTTTAAAAAGTCCGATAAAAAAAACCGTAATACCTATGGCAAGGTTGTCGATGTTCATATCGTAGATCGAATCCTTGCGAAATTGCGGTAGCATGGTTTTGTGATGGACAATTGGTCCCGCAATGAGCTGAGGAAAGAAGCAGACAAATAGCGAGTAGTAGAGAAGGTCATACTCCGGCTTTTCTCCTCGATACACATCAACAAGATACGCAACTTGTTGAAGTGTGAAGAATGAAATGGCTAAGGGTAAAATAACGTTTTCAAGATTGTACCCATACCCCCCGATTCCATTGACGACTTCCACAAAGAAGTTTTTGTATTTGTAGTAAGCGAGCAGTCCGACGTTACCTGTGATGCCCAGGGCAACGAGTATCTTATGTATTGCTGTCCACGGTCTTCCTAGCCGCACCCTCTGGCTTCCAAGTATTCTTCCCACGCTATAGTTGAAAATGATTGACGCGAGTATGAGGCCAAAATACGCAGGATTCCACCAGCCATAATAGAAGAGCGAGGCTGCCACTAACCAAGAAATGGCGAACCGGTGGTACCCGGCCATTCCTATCGTAAAAAAGAGGAGTAGCGTTATCGGCAAAAATCCTAAAATAAATTCAAAGGAATTAAACAGCATAGTTGTGTCAGCTCACGGTTATCTTTGCTGATTGACTAATCGGTGCTGCACGAGGACATATTCTTTCTTATGAGCGTTCGAGGTGGGATATGAATTGTCTTGTCTATTTTTTTCGACGAATGTCGTAGATGTTCTTCCGGTACCAATGTTATCCCCATGAGCGTGTTGGGGTTGTTCTTGATTTCTACAGGTGTTTCGATATTCTTGTCTCATGTGCCAAGCCGCTGTTTTTTTGGCTCACGCAGCATTCAGTATGATGATCCTAACGGTGAGTATTGTAGTGAGTGCGTTTTAGGCAAAGAATCGACGCCTAATCCCGTTGCGTTTTTGCGGTGTACAACCCTTTTCCCTCACCGGCAATTTGATAAATTCCCGCCTGTGGCCACTTTTGATAATCCTCTGGCGGCTTCACTTTTCGACCGAAAATGGTGGATGGAAATTGACGATGATCAGCAAATGCATGTACCAATGTTCCCTTTGTGACTTCTTGCATCACCCATTTAGGTACCGCTCTGTTCCTCCTTGTAGCTGCAATTCCAGCCTGACTCGGATTCCATACTACATAGTAGCTTCCCGGCCATGGATCCTTAAGTTCTTTGGTCCAACCGTTGTTCAAGGGGGTTGTTTCTGTTTGGTCTAGTCCCCAGGTCGCAACTTGGGGTGGCGAGGTAAATTCGTGTAAATAAGGAAGATATTGGGAGGTTAATTGATCTGTGAGGATGGGGAATGATGATTCCCATGGAATGATGTTGGCTTCTAGTTGAAGTGCAGTTGTCCGTGCCTTCGTTTCTAATAATTCGTGGCTGAGATAGTGCCACCAGTTAGCCGTCAATAAAACCAATATCGTGATCGGCAAGAGGTGTCTCGGGCCACGATAGACTCCCATCACGACTACACTAATCAGGAGAGAAGCTCCGGCACCATTCAGACTCCAGAAATTTTGTTGCGACCACGCGAATACCAACAGTGTTGCAGAAATCAGAGCTACGAAGGCCAACATCGTTCGTATTGCAGCGGAGAGCCGAACAGAAGGGATCCGAAGACAGGCCTCCGCGACTAATATGGAAAGCGGCATAATAATCGGCGCTCCGTAACGTAATTCTAAGCGCAGCGGATGCCAGTCCATAAAGCTGACGGAAAAGTGGCTAAGAATTAATAAGGGAGAAAGGATGGCGATGAGTAAATACCCGTGAAGCGATTGCGTATTGGAGTTTTTTCTATCTTCCCACCATAGGAGGAAGACAGTCAGGGTGATTGGGAAAACGACATATAAAAACCCATCTATTGACGCTCGCAACATCGTGAGCCCGGACAGTCGCATCCAGAATCGCCAACCCTCATAGGAAGACATCAGCCAGGGGGCATTATCAAAATTGACTCCTCCGTATGCTGCCTGAAGGAAATACAAGGGATTGCCGGTGTGCCACCAGAGAAACACGAGGTAGGGAATTCCAATGGCACAGCCTCCAGCAAAGAACGCAAACAGTGGAAATTTCCATAAAGAAGTTCGGCGCCAATTGAGAAGCAGGAATCCACCGAGAGTCAAGATGATCATCGGGGCAATATTGATCCGAGTAGTCATAGCCCAAACACAGGTCAATCCACTGATGAAAGCCCAAAACTGGTCATGCTGTATGCGTTTGCTGACAATGAGTATCCAGCTAACGGTGAACATTCCGTAAAGAAGACCAGCAGGAAGATCAGCCAGGCCAATAGAACTGTATCGATAGAGTATGGGATTGAGCCCGCACAACATTGCTGCCCAAAGAGCAGCCTTGTCCCCATACAACCGTTGTGTGGCAAAGGCCACCATCCCTACAGCCAGTAACCCGCACAAAAGAGGAAACGCGACTGTCGTCATGTCGTGAATCCCAAATCCTAGATACAACGCTGCTAATGGAACAAGAAAGCCGAGGCGGGTCGGATGTGTGTTGATGAAGAAAAAGGGTTCTCCATTGGCCATGTCTGCGGCTAGTCGAGCATAGAGCACATCATCGCCGTCAAGTTGTACCCCTTGGAAGGCCAACAAAGGGGCCAAGCATGCCACGCCTACGGATAGTAGAGTCCAATAGCTCGTCTTCAAGGTCATTCAAGAAACCTGAAATGGTTGGGGTATCGGTTTGTGAGCTTAGCGGGTTTTCGGTTTACAAACCTGAGAGAAGTTGGTGTGTGACATGGGGAAGATCTAAAGAATCTTAGAGTCGTGAGGAGAGACCTGGTTCGCATGTTTCCGGCAGATTTGAGTGAGAGCATTTTTTGACTTGTTCCTCTCTTCATGTCCTTATCGGAACAATTGGTAGAAACTTAAACAAACCTCAAGCTTTTCACTCTATTTCCCGATAGCAGAATGTAACGACCTGTTACTGACAGAGAGTCCTCTTGGAAGATTTGGCTTTAGGCCGTTTGAGAGGATTATTTCGCGAGGAATCTCAAGTGAAACGTTCAAGAGAACCCTGTCTGAAAGTCGTTGAGTGTGAAGAATGCGGGGGAAGAGAGACATTTATGGGAGATTTACGTTCTGAATTAAAAAAAGCTGAGTGGAAGAACGTAGAGAAGGTTTGTCGTCACTTTGTGCGTTATCGACACACTCAGCCATCTCCTGGACGGGTGTGGCAAGTAAATTTTTCCTCTGAAGCGGTGAAGTTATCCGTGGTTATTCCCACATCGGATGCCGATCGTGGGGGCTATTTCCCTCAATTACTGACTCAAATTAGCGGCCAGGATTTCCGGCATTTTGAGCTCATTGTTATTCGTGGTGATCCTCGGCAGGGTCGTGCGATTAACATTGGAGCTGCATTGGCAAAAGGAACATATACTCTCACCTTGGATGATGATACGTCGTTGCCGGAGCCCAAGACCTTTCATCAGCTGGTTGCGGTCATGGATGCGTCTCCGGATATTGGTCTTGCAGGGGGGAATAACGTCGTGCCTCAACAGGCCAGTTCCTTTGTCCAACGTGTCATGCGACAAATTCCTCGGCGGTCATGGGATCCCGTCAACACGATTACCGATTCAGATCTTGTTGAACATCCCTGCATGATCATGCGGACCAGTGAGTTTAAGGCGGTAGGCGGAGAAAATGAACTTCTTCCAAGAGGCCTGGATCCTTATCTGCGCCAAGCATTTCGTGAATTCGGGAAACGAACGGTGGTGGTGCCGGATGTCTTGTATCATCATTTGCCGCCGGACACTTGGGAGGCATTAGTTCGGCAGTTTTTTCGAAATGGCAGCCAAGCCGCTTGGGTGAATCGTCACTATCCAGAATGGGTCATTCAAACTCCCAGCCGCCATGGCACGTTTGTAGAAATTTTGCCGATTTGGAAGCGAATGGTTCGTTACCCTCGAGACTTGACTGTGAGCCTGCTGAAAGGGCAGTGGATTTGGTTCACCTGCCAACTCAGTTATGCTTCAGGTTTTATTCTGGGTCTTCTCGCAGAATCACGTCCGGGTTTTCTTCATCGGAAACATCGATGATGGATGGAAGAATTAGGCGAATTCATGCTCATTACATATATCTTTTCGGGTTTGTTCCTTTCTGACTCATGAGAAACATCATTCTGTTCGAACTGAATGAAGTCCCATTTGCCGTCATTGATCATTTCTGTCACACATATCCGCAATCTCATCTTGCCAAAATACTTCCCTATTGCGCGCAGTACGAAACATATACCGAAGATAAAGGGGAACTGCACCCATGGGCAACTTGGCCGACGCTGCATCGAGGGGTAAGCAACCAGCAGCATCAGATAAAGGATCTCGGTCAAAATCTTACCCAAATCGATAAAGACTATCCGCCTGTCTGGAAAATTTTGCATCACCACAACATCTCTACCGGGGTGTTTGCTTCCATGAATAGTTATCCGCTGCCGGAAAGTTATGAACACTATGCCTTTTATGTTCCAGATCCGTTTGCCCCGGCTAGCGAGGCTTATCCTGATTACGTGGTCCCATTTCAGACATTTAATTTAGCGATGTCCAGAAAATCAGAGCTCAATGTCAATTCAGGCTTTGACATTCAAGCAACGGTGAGTCTGCTGAGTCGCGTTCCTCGTCTTGGCATTACCGGAACAACACTGATCAGTGTGTTGCGTCAGTTGATGGAGGAGCGTATGAATCCGCATGTCAGAACAAGGCGGCGGACGTATCAGTCTGTCCTGGCGTTTGATGTCTATATGAAACTGCTTCGAACGCGTCGGCCAGCGTTTTCGACATACTTTTCAAATCATGTGGCTTCGACGATGCACCGTTATTGGGGGGCGACTTTTCCAGACGATTATGAAATAAACAATCTCCCTCAGCAATGGATCCAAACGTTTAGGTATGAAATTGACTTTGCCATGAAGAAATTCGATGGCTTCTTTCAGCGATTAACGGCATTTGCTGATGCCAACCCGGCTTATAAGGTTCTGGTTGCGAGTAGTATGGGACAAAAAGGCACGATTGCCGAGTTGGTCAAAACACGAACTTGCGTCAATGATATTCAGAAACTCATGTCGAGGTTTGGGCTCAAGACAGGTGAATGGGCCGTTCGACCGGCTATGCATCCACAATGCAATGTTGTCGTGCAGAAGAATAAAGTCCAGGAATTTACGAGAAAGATCCAAACGTGTGTCATACACGGAGGTCCACTGCGATACCGGACGAAAGAAAATGGATTTTTCAGCTTAGACTTCGGACACGTGAATCTTCCAGTGGACTATGCGGTGTTCAACAATGAAACAACATCATTTGAGGAACTCGGACTCATTAATGATCCAGTGGACGATGAATCGTTCGGGACAGCGTATCACCGGCCAGAGGGGTCGCTGTTTATTTATGACCCTCTGGATACCGCAACTGTAAAAGATAGGAAACGGCAATGGTCTACATTGGCCATCACTCCCAGTATTCTTGAAAACTTTGGCGTGTGTGTGCCGTCATATATGGTGCAGCGCCGTGTTCTTGAAATAGCGGGATAGACGAAGGAGCGAATGGTGTTTGATCACACGTATCAAGATGTGAGAAATCAAGAAAAGTATTTTGGAGGTTCATGGTCTCATATTTTTTATATCTGGAAGACTCGAAAGGTGATGTTAGGACGAACCATTCGTGAAGTCTTGCGACGGGCGACTCAGAGACCCATGCGGGTCGTTGTTTTAGGATGCGGCTCTGGCGCGGAAATTTTCGATATGGCTGATGCCTGTAGGGATATTGCAAAAATTCAATGGTTTGGACTCGACTTAAATATTCGCGAAGTGTTTTTTGGAATGAGACGGAGTCAATTCCGACAAGCTGAGCAAGCTAAGCAGGCTGTACAATTTCTCGCTGGAAATTTATTGGAATTGCCATTTGATGATGGCAGTGTCGATATCTTGGTTTCGTCGGAAGTGGTTGAGCATCTTCTTGATCCACGGCCGGCGATCACGGAAATGCTGAGAGTGTTAAAACCCGGCGGCTATGCGTTAGTCACCACCCCAAATCCTGACAATATGGTTACACGACTGGGATATGCCATTGATCATATGACCGGCGGCGGGTTAAAGCGGAGTTTTTGGAAGGGGCACGATGCGGTATCAGCTCCGGTCCTGAGAGCTGAGGTGGGGCACGGTCATGTCTCTGTTCATCCATACGGTGTCTGGCGTCGATGGCTAGAGCAATCGGGACTCGTGGTCGAACGGAAGGTGAGAGGTCCCGCAACATTCGGCGGCCCATTTTTCGACCGTCACACGTTTATGACAGGGTGCTTGATGGTCCTTGACCCTTTGTTAGACAGGCTCCCCGGCAAGTTTCTCCTTTCAGAAAGCCTTGGGATGTTGTGCCGAAAGAAGATCAATCACTCTGAGCTTCAATCTCTTGAGTAAGTCCAAGGACACGTCCCATCTTTGTGATACGAAAACCCATTGACAGCTTTGTGACTCGCCAGTTTGTCTGTTGCGTCAATCTTCACTCGCGTCTCTGACATTGGGCGCTCTCCGAGAATCAGTGGGCGAGCAACGTGCAGTATTCAACAGTCTCCTATTGGTTTGGTTTTTAAGCGATGTGGATGAAACTTGGAAGTGCGGTCTTGTTGTGAATGACGGAAACACCAAGTGAATTTTTTAACCTCGACTCCCAACGAGAATACCCAGAACAATCAATCCCAATCCGATAATTTTTGGCGTCGTGATGGCTTCATGGAAGAATGCACTACTCAAGATAATTACCAATACAAAGTTCAGGCTCATGAATGGATAGGCATGACTTAAGTCTAATTTTGTCATGGCGGCCATCCATGCCAGTGAAGCAAGAAACGCGGCAAAGAACCCACTCGCCACCCAGGGATTGAGCAGGAGTTTGACTAAAAAAAACATCTTCTCAGAAGGTTCCTGTGGAAAAGCACCTGCGCCAATGACTTGCCATTTAAGAACAATCTGGCCGTAGACTGTAAAAAGAATTGTGAGCAAGATATATAAATAACTCATTTTTTGCCCTTGCTTAAAAATAAGGCGGGTATTGCTTGGGAGTTTGAACTTAGGCTTGCCGTCGAATGTATGTATGGGGGCCGCACCTTCAGGCTGCAAAAGTTCTTTAACGATCTTTCGCCATCCGTGCCAGCCCGATACCGGACTCGCCATAGCCATTGCCGTTGTACAGCATGTAGCGTTCACCTGTGTGGTCAAATACAAAAGGGTATTCGATCATTTCCGAGTCCCAACCTTTGTCGGACACGTCAATACCGACCTCATCGTCTTTTCGTTCCCAATGGAGTCCGTCCTTGGACTCAGCGTATCCAATGCGGTAACTTGTCCCTCGATAGGAATACCACATTTTGTAGATGCCATGCTCCTTGAGTACGCAAGGGCGAGAAATGGCATACTCGTCGTTTCCCTTAAAGTCGATACACACAACACCTGTCTTCCTCCATTCGATTCCATCATGAGATTCTGCGTACTTGATGTGGTAACGATGTTTTGGTATTGCCCCTTTGAGTTCCCATTCTAGACATGACAGGTACCACATCTTCCATATTCCTTCATCAATGAGAATGCATAGACTGGCCACAAAGTATGGGTCGGTCCTGTCTCTATCGATCAACGGTCCCTCAGAAAACTTGGAAAATGTCCTTCCCTCATCGGTGCTAATGGCAAGACCAATGGAGTTGCGAAATGGAACAGTCACACTCTTGTTCCAACCTATATAATAAAGGAACTCTTTCCCTTGATAATGAACAATCCAGGATGCCATGGTTCCTGAGTCATCAAACGTCCCTGGGCGACCGAGTTGCAAGACGGGGTTTTGGGTAATAGCAAGAATGCTCTGTGGGCGATGAATATCAACCTCAATGAACCCTGTTTGCGATCTGTGCTGCGTATCCCGTCCTGAGAAATAGATTCTTGTAAGGTTGGCTCTTCTCATTTCAGCAAGGGGAACGGCTGCATGTGTCTTCATCCAACCTAAGTTGCTTGGCGGCTTAAAAATCAGTCCCTTCTTGATCCACTTCATATTGTTAACCCGCAAGGCAATCTGGAGTTCTGATTCAGATCGTTGACCAAAAATTTTTGGATTTCTGAAAAGGACACGATCAGAGAATTTCTCATTTTATAAATCTATTTGGTCGCTTGTTTTTTTAAATAACTCGGCCCGCTGTCCCATATAGACGGCCTTAGGGCGTGTGTTCTTCATCGTGAGCGCGCCGGCTCCAATCATGGTTTCCGGGGCGACTGTAATTGAATTCCGAACTGTGGCATTGACGCCGACAAAGCAGAAAGACTGTATATGGACGTTGCCTGAAATCACCACATGTGACGTGATGAACGTGTGATCATCAATGATTGAATCATGGCCAATGTGATTCCCGCTCCATAGCGTGACATTATTACCAATTTTCACAAAAGGCTGAATGGTATTATCTTCCAAAATAAAGCAGTTGTCTCCGACAGGGTTATGGGTAAGGAAGGTGCAGTGGCTGCTGACATAGCTGACCAGTTGGTATCCAAGCGCCTTAGCGTTCGCATATTTCGCTGCTCGACGTTTATTCATTTTTGCATAACTTAATGCAATAAACATGGAGTAGCTTTCTGGTGGATAGGTTTCAGTCAGGGTTTCAAAATCAAGAACGGGCAGGCTGAGGAACACCTCTTCATTCCTATATGCGGCGTCCACGGTAAATGCCGAGACTTCGTGTTCACTGTCGTGGGTGAAATAATAATGAGCTAATCGGGCGATATCCCCGGTGCCAAAAATAACGATCTTTGCCATGCGTTACCCTCTGATTATTGACGGAATGCCGTTGCGTACCGAGTTTCTTTGTTCGGGAAACCATGAAATGCGCTAGAGCCAAAATAGGTAACCTATTTTCGAACTATCATGGTGAATTCATACAGACCATAGTCATGGAGCAATGCGACGTGTCGTGAAAACCGAGTTTTGCAATGGTCGAAGATCATGCAAGGATCCGCGTAGTAGAGCGTCGGGCGCATATGTTCCTGATCGGAGTACTTTGTCAACATGTTAAAAGCGAATCCTTTCTCGCTTAATTCGTTGATTGTATCTAATGTATGTAAAACATACGTTTTCCATTCATCGTGATTGGTCTTCAGCCGTACATTAAAAATGCCGCTGGCAATTGTGTAGTCCATTACCTGGAGGCATGACGCATCCTGGGTGAACTTCTGATCCTTTTGTTGGCCGTACAGGGCGTTGGCCGTCGCAAGCATATCGTCAGAAATATCAAATCCACAATACCGAAAGGCATAGCCTTGCCGCGTGAGGTATTCAATGAGCGCACCATACCCACAGCCGTAATCATTGAGGGAAATTGCTTGAGTTTCATTGCAGACTGTAAGGAGCTGTTCAAATCGAAGTTCTTGGGATTCTGTTGAATTCCAATCAACTCCCTGTGCGGTCGGACCATGGTTTCTCACCTTTTGAGAATAGTAGTGGTCCACGGTTTCAAGAATCCTATGAAATTTCATTGTCGCAATCACTCTTCTGTTCATAGTACTTTCTAATGGTCGTGTACGGTCTTGCTTTTGTTTCCATGAAAATCTTTGAAACATAGATTCCCAGGATACCTAAACAGAATATTGTCAGGCCGCCAATGAGCCAGATCGAGACGATTAGGGACGGCCAACCCGAAAGATATTCACCGAAGAAAATTCGCCTTACGATTAAGTACGAGGCGGCAGCGCTTGCAGTCGTGACGATCATGCACCCTAAATAAAAGATGAAAACGAGTGGCTTATTGCTAAATGACGTAAGCGCGTTGACAAAAGCTGAGACCTTCCGCGCAATATTATAGGTCGAACTTCCTTTGTGTGTTTTCTCGACAGGAAAAGGGACTTGGGTAAATCCCGTAATAGCCCATAACCCGACCATGCAGACCTCACGATCCTGATGCGCTACCAGAGCACGCACATACTCTCGGCTCATGAGTCTTGTCGTGATGACATTTCGCGGAATGGGGAAACTGGAAAGTATGTTGAACAGGCTGTAAAACAGATATCCGCTGAGTCGTTCAAACAGTAAGCCTTTGCGCGATTGCTGTACTCCGTAGACCACGTCAGGATGGGAGCGTTTGAATTCGTCATAGAATGCCAGTAGTAAGTCCGGGTTCTCTTCCAGGTCAGAGTCTATGAGGAAAACAAGATTGCCTTTGGCGTGCATCAGTCCGGTCATCATGGCCTTATGGTGCCCGAAATTTCGTGAGAGGTCGATGACTCTGACTTTGGGGTCTCTCTTGTAAATCTCTAGAACGGTGTCAAGCGAATGGTCGGGAGATCCGTCATTCACGAATACGAGTTCATAATCGCTCGTGATTTTCGTCGCTGCTGCTGAAATCTTGTGATAAAACTGATCGATATAGGGGGCGGAATGAAACAATGTTGTGACGATAGAAAG
>BQIY01000038.1 GCA_021604265.1 Nitrospirales bacterium | reverse complement strand
AGGACGCCCGACTTATTTGCCACTACAAAAAGATGTGAAGAAAGATCCAATATCGGATACCTGCATCATTATTTCAGTTATGTGGTGACTTTTTGGTGACTTGCGTGCAAGAGAGAATTGCTGGTGGTGGAGTGATTCATGGTTTCTTTTAACACACCCGGTTCGCTCTCGGCGTCGAGACTGGGCCGACAGATTATCAACAATATCCCGCAGGCTGCATTGGCCTGAAAGCTGACCTAATTGTCATCGCCACAAACTAACTCCAGCGGGACGCTTTACAAAACGATTCCCCCGTATGATGCCAAGAGGAAGTACGATCCAGATTACCTGAAGCTCTATCCAATTTGCGAAACCGTCGCAGAGTTATAGACGGTGCCTCGTTATAGGTTGACTGGTAAAGGGCCGCAAATCGACCGAGGTGCGTGAAACCGCAATCCATCGCTATCCTGCCCACGGTCGCCTTGTCAACTCCCGCAAGCAGCCGACGTCGCGCATTTTCCAACCGAATCTCCGTCAAGTGATCCCATGGTGTTCTGCCCGTTGTGGACTTGAACACGCCTTGAAGCTGACGTGTTCCGACACCAATGACATCAGCAATTTTACCGACACTCATCGGTTCGTTGTAATAGGTACGCATGTAATCATAGGCCAGCCTGAACAAACCTGCGGAAGCGGTATTACACTTTTGGATAATCGCCAGATTGTCCGCATCGAAGAGTTTGCGGATATGTTCGTCCACAAGTACGTCTACCAGCTCGGCTTGTGGATCCGATGTCAGAACTGGAGCGTTAGATGCCAGATCACTCAGGATGTACGAGATCAGGTTTGAAAGTGCGGGTACAGCATCATCACGTACTTTAACAAAGGGATCTCCGTAGCCAATGCCTGGTCCATCGGCAATGCCTTCTCCCAATAGAGGATGAAAGATTGGCAGTTTCAGAAGGCAAGCCTCGAATAAACCGTCTATCGGAGGCTTGACGCAGGTCTTTCGCCTGCTTGGCCCAAAAGCCAAGACACCGCCATCAGAAGCGATTCGTTCCCGTGAGCCATCCTGAACTACCACGAGGCCGCGTCGTGGCAACATCACCGTAAGCGATCCTTCATCTACCAATTCAATTTCGTGGCCAGATGAGAAAATCCGGAACATATTGGCTCCGGACTGCCTCTGTGCAGCCATACTCACAGTCAGTCGACGCTGTGGAGCATCCGACATATGAAATTTCCGTGCCTGGCTGAAAGCAAGAGTGCTTAACTTGCCAGGTGGATCGAGCCCCTCAATCCAGCTTAGTTTTTGATAATCCAGCATCTTTACCCGATTCTTTTATATTCCAATTGATCATGGAACTAACAGGTTATGCCCAACTGGCACTACCGACATGCTACGTGAGTACGAATGTCGACAATGCTGTCGGCTCGACCGTTTGCCGTTACCATTTGCAAGCATCTTCCTGTTCTGCCTTTATACCAGATCGAATAAGCCGTGGTACCGGACTTGAATGAATCCACATTACGAAAACCACGATCTTCCAATTCACTCTCTGCACTTCTGGCCCGTAAATCTTCCAGATCGTCATTGTGCCCATAGTCGCGATCATCGTCAGTACCTGATGCGACCTGTTCATCGTCACACAACGATTCTGGCTGTTTCAAGATGGATGAATACGCCCGTCATGAGTAGTAACTGCAATACATTGCTGTTCGCGTGGATTCCACCAATAGGCGATAGAACTACTCTTCACCTTGATAGTTTTGCGTATGTACATTCAAAGTAAAATATAGTTTATCAACGTTGATGTTAGCTTCCGTCATCGGACTGGTTACGCTGCAAGCGCCAACCGTTTTTGCAGCCAGTCAGTGTGAAAGTACGACATGGCAGTCAAGCAACGGTAATACCTGCGCATCCATGGGGCCTGATTCGAGCCAAGCTGTTTATCGCAATGACGACAAGTACGCCATGTTCTGTGACGACACCAAGACACAGATCGGAACCTGTTTTCCTTCGGATCGAGATTATACGTATCCTTATCTATAATATCGGGATACCCGATTACATAACATACGGTGAGTAACATGCGAACAACCACACAGATGATATTAAATTTTCGCACCACACTCGCAACTGCATGTCTCGCCCTTGCTGTGGCGACGCCCGTTGTAGCACAAGACCCACAGGTCGAATCGCTTTCCGTTGAACCCGGTTCCAATGGCAGCGTGGTGACGGGCTATGTCGAAGCATACAATGTCATCGACTACATCGTTTCCGCCAAAGCCAACCAGCGATTGCTGGTGAATCTCGAGACCGATAATTCCAGTAATTACTTCAATGTCACGGCCTCCGGCGCTAGTGAATCGATGCACATTGGCTCTGTTTCAGGAAACACGTTTGAAGCAGGGCTACCCGCAGATGGCGACTATACGATCCGCGTATATCTGATGCGCAACGCCGCGCGACGTAACGAATCCGCCACCTATTCCCTTTCGGTAAACATTTTTGACGGTGGATTTACCGTCCCTGCCCCGGCAAACGACTTCGCTGACGGCTTCGGGGGCGGACCGGACATGTGGGAAGTAACAGGTGTCGGGGGTGGCGACTCACTCAATCTTCGGGAGGGACCATCAACCCAGGCCCGTATTATCGGCAAGCTAGTCAACGGTGATGTTTTACGCAACCGGGGATGCAAGATGTCGGAGGGTCAGCGCTGGTGCAAGATCGAAAGAATGCGTGATCCCAACACGAGTGGCTGGGTGGCGGGGCGCTATCTTCGTGAGGCGTCCGGACCATCGTCTGATGCCACAGTGTTAACCAACTCGCCAGTCGGCAACGGCCAACCGTTCAATGCGACCGGGAAGATCCCCTGTTCACTCTCTCCTGGTCAGCCGACCGGCAGCTGTGCTTTCGGCGTCATTCGAGAAAGTGTCGGCAATGCGGGTGTCTGGATTGATATGAATGGAAACGGGGAGCGCTATTTTCTGTTTGAGGACAGCGTACCTGTCTATACGGACTCCGCATCTGGTCTCACTTTCGATCGGTCTGAGGATCTTTTTCTCATCCACGTCGGTGATGAGGAACGCTATGAGATACCCGAGGCGGTGGTATTCGGCGGCTAAGCGAATGACGAAATACCAACCATCTAATACTGTTCGGATTCGGCCTCGCTGAACGAATATTTCCTCAATGTCGTACTTCATATTGAGGCCTGGATTTTATTACTATTCCAGAGTATTCAGAATGATATTAACTGATCGCTCTTACTCTACATTTTCCTGCACATCGTAACGCCTGAGATTTTCGTGTTGCTAAACACCGCGTGATAGCATCAAGGTAATGTAAAGGGTAACAACTGTTTCTTGCCTGGATATCATCGTATGGCCGAAAGCGTAAATCGATGCTTTTCTTGTGACTCATTGGTCGCAATTCCAGTTTGTTTGCCACACAATGTTTTTCGCATGGATCGAATGATAACCCTGAAAACCGGAAAGATCAGAATTTACCATCAGCGATGGGATCCATAGCAAAAGTATCCCTGGCGATATTAGCGTTGACAACGCTGCTGTTGGCTGTTTTCGTTTTGTCCGGAATCTCCGTACGGATTGATTTTCTCAGTACTTGCATTGAGGCGTTGGCTGCCAAGGGCCTTAAGCACGAGGTCACCATCGATGGTCCCATACGTACTCGCCTTTCGCTGCATCCGGAGTTGGAAATCACACAACTGACAATCATCGACCCGAAGGCACTACCAGAAGAACCCGAGATTGTGACTGTTGCCAAGGGGCGTATAAAGCTCAGTCTGATGTCACTGATGCACAATGAGATAGATATTGACCGCCTGGATTTCGAGGGTGTCGAACTGTGGTTCGCTAAGCGGAATGACGGTACATTCAATATTTCATTCCCTGCCCCCCAGAATGACGGCGAACCGGGTTGGCATGTCAGCGCCCTCGAAGCGTTGCGACTTAAAGACGTTA
This sequence comes from Nitrospirales bacterium, assembly GCA_021604265.1. The sequence continues at coordinate 6,917 of BQIY01000038.1, read as the reverse complement.
CGATTCACTATCAGGACCAACTCAAGACCCGCGAATATACCCTTTCGATAGACACAGCAGATGGGCAAGCCCCGTTACACGAACCTCTTGAATTATCAGTCACGGGAACAATTGAGAAACTGCCCTACACTCTTGAACTGAGTGGCAACACGTTACACGATTTTCTGATGAACAAAGCGCCATGGACTTTGCAGAAAGGCCAGTTGGCTGTCGCGGATATGACACTAAACATTTCGGGAACCATTGACCGGACAAAAGCCAAACCTGGAGGACATGCTGACGTATCTATCCATGGCGATAGCATGGACGCACTGGCTCAGATATTCGAACTTAACTTACCACCAACAGGTGCGGCTACCATTGACAGCCAGTTAGAGGTCTCACCCGGTCGTTTTGACTTCACAGATATTCGTCTTGCCATGACAGGTGCCATCGCAAGCGGCAACATTGCTTTATCACTGGAAGGGCCACAGCCTACCCTGGCGGGCAACCTGGTTGTATCCGAGTTGAATATGAATCGCCTGCCGCACTTTAGTGGCAATGCTTCGGAAGTCAGACAACCCACCGATCCCCTCCCGCTGGATTTTCTGCGAAGGATCGATGCCCATCTTCATCTGAGGGCTGACAATATTGATCCAGGCCAAGAACAGTTCTCCATTCAGAACTTCAAGGCGGCTCTTTCTCTGGTAGATGGTGACTTGGATGTGCCGTTCTCTTTCACCGTGCTGGATACATCTGCCAGCGGCCATATCGAGATTGTGACCGCTGGCAATACGCCATCATTGACTGTGAGTATCGATACAAACGCATTGGCTCTCGACGGCTTACATACGGACGCCAATGAATCACCGTCACTCATGGGTGAACTGGGACCCGTCTCGTTGCGTGTGCACACCATGGGTGAAAATTTAAGTCAGCTTTGGAAAGCTCTGGATATGAATCTGGCCCTTGGACCATCGCAAGCCAAGATCGATTCACGGTCGCTGCTGACGCTGGATCAGGTCGCATTGATACGCAAACCGAGCGAGCCATTCGTTCTTTCCGTGGTAGGAGAATTGCTCAATCGACCACTCCAGGTCGAAGCACGAATAGGCCGATCCAACATCTTGGTCAATTCGTCGTCAGTGGCAGCTATTCAGCTCACAGCATGCGATTCGAATATGCAAATTGATGTCGCCAACCCGAAGAAATCTATCGAAGCGGTCACGACGTTGACCTTCGAAGCGGCGGGAAAAAAGCTCTGCGGACTACTTCGACCAGTTGAGAATTTTCTGACGTATGCACCCGATTATTCGATCTCTGGGCATGGCGTATTGCGTGAAGATGGTTGGTCACTGGTTCTCGACCAACTGCAACTGGGTGAAATACAGGCGGATGCGACTCTCGACCTTGAGGTTGACGAACAAGGGACTCCGCATATTACAGCCAAGGCTCACAGTAGCCACCTCGATATGAAATCCATACTCCCGGTCGCCGAGGAAAATTCTGACACAGCATCAGCTACACAGGGTACTCATGTCGATGGTAATGGTGGTCAAGCGCAAGTTGCCCTGGCGAATAAAATTGGCACAGTATTGACTCAGATAGACAAAGAGATCCTGCCCCATGGATTGCGTATCGCTGGCGCAACCAGTCTGGATATACAAGTTGAAAAACTGGCAATCGGCACCGGAACTCTATCCGATATTCAGCTTTCGGCCACAATTCTGGACGGTAAGCTCAAGCAGGCGCCGTTCAGGTTGACCACCACGGACCAACTGTTCAGCGGTGATGTCCGGATGGATTTAACTGGTGAGCAAGCTGACATCGGGGTCGAAGTCAGTGCGAATGATGTGGATTTTGTTCAATTGATGTCTGAGTTTGGCATCAAAAAGGCACCCGAATTGACAGCCCGGCAGGTCAACTTCAAGGTTGCACTCAAAGGCAACACTATCAGGCAACTTACAAAACAGACTGCATATCAATTGAATGTTCAAGACGCCAGTCTTCATGTTTCCAGGGAGTTGTCACCGCCGCTACGGATCAACATCGATACAGCCACGCTCAGACGTGATCGTCAGGGTCCATTATTGCTGTCACTTAAGGGCTTGGTGGACGGGGAACCTTTGTCCGTAGAGGTCAAAGGTGGTGGAGGATTAATTGATAACAGGGGCAACGAGCCGATGATGCTCAGTGTACAGGCTGATCTTGCCGACACAGCGCTACGTATCGACAGTCAACTGGGAGAGGATCAAAATAACAAGGTACTTCGATTGAATACATCGCTTGCAGGTGATCGACTGGATAATCTGGATGGTGTTCTAGGATTTAACCTGCCGCCTCTTGCACCGTATGCTATAGAAGGCTCGCTTAACATCCATGATGAGTCTTTCGAATTGCGCGAATTGATAATCAAGACCGGCGAGTCGAAACTTGAAGGAGAGATGGTCATCAGCAGTACTCCACAGGATACGGGTGGAACAGGTTTGCCACTGGTGATACGCGCAGAAATGAACGCAGAGGTTATCCAGTTAAATGATTTCAGGTTTAAAGAATGGCATGTGACGCCGTCCGAGAACAATGCAGAAACCACAAAGTCGTCACAAACTGAAGAAGCACAAGTAGAGGATGATGCGCCTCAACTCAACAGCTTGCTTAGCCCGGAACTCGCGAACATGATCAAGGGATCGGTCTCGATCAACGTCAATCAAGTCCGATCCGGTAAAGATAATCTCGGCGGTGGACATCTCGATGCCAGTATCGGCAACGGTGTGTATGCAATCGATACAGTTGACATTGGCATACCCGGTGGGAAGATCCATGTGGAGGGATCATTGATCCCAACATCAACTACGACAACTGCAACACTCTCCGCCATGATCGACAATTTTGACTATGGTGTATTGGCCCGACGAGCCCAGCCTGACACCGATCTTAAAGGCATATTCAACCTGCGTGTCGACGTGCATTCTGAGGCGGAAAACATATCTCAGCTTAAAGATCATGCAAGCGGACATCTTCGTATCGCGGTTGAACCAGAGGAACTACGAGCCGGCGCCATTGATTTGTGGGCCGTTAATGTGATCGCTTCGGCCCTGCCGGTGCTAATGAAGGGCAGCAAGTCCAGGATCAACTGCATGGTGGGTGAATTCACATTGGATGACGGCATCATGAAGCCAGATGTCCTTGTGCTTGATACTAGCAAAATCCACATTGAAGGTGCGGGCGTAGTTGATTTCAAAGCAAACACAATCGATATTCACCTCAATCCCAAACCCAAGTCGCCCAAATTTTTCAGTCTGGCAATACCAGTCAGCGTGACCGGCCCGCTCACTGATTTCCATGTCGGTGTTTCCGCCCATGGTGTAATCGAATCAGTATTCAATCTGGCCACCGGTGTCGTTACAGTACCGTTTCAAAAGCTTTTCTCAAAGAAACAGGCCGAGGATGGAAATGAATCCTGTGACATGGCTATGGTCTGGGTGCATTCTGAATAACGTGAAGTCGCTCGAACGACAAAAGGAATACATCTTTTCGAGACAGGTGATCAGGTTCGGGACACGACTTCAGACTTGTGGAGATTGTATGCTGAGTTCTTCGGGATACTTTAAAAATTGAAGACTATGCGTCCTATGGAATATTGATAACGGGTAATCGCAATCTGGATAATTACTCCACTATTTAACTCTCTCGGGCCTCACCCGCCAACCGAAATTATGGTCAGCCGGTGTCGACAAATATGTCCCCGTGAACCTGTTGTCATTGATAAAAACCACATCTGGCGCTATTCAGGCTGTCTCTGGGCAGGAGTGGGGTGAAATTGGCAAGGACGACGAATTCCTCAAATCCATATCACCTATTACTCACATCGATAACATCGTAGACCCTTTGTTTATATATGCCGGAGCGAATGACTCACGTGTCCCGCGTACCGAGTCCGACTTGATTGTTGCGGCAATGCGCAAGAAAAATGTTCCAGTGGAGTAGATGGTTGCGAACGACGAAAGACATTCATTATCGAGGAAAGAAAATCTGATCGAATTCGCCTCCCGCGTAGCACTGTTTCCCGAGAAGAATCTTCATCAAACATCCAACTCAGGTCAATAAAACCAGAGGCAATCAACAACGTTAACCAGAAAGTAGTTCAGATCTGGTTTCGGTATTACACATGCCATGATAAAGGGGCATTACCCGTCAAACACCGACAAAACCGGCAGTAAACACATGCGCGAGTTAGCCATGGTATTTTGATTGATATCTTTGAGTTTGCAGTCAATGAGAAATTATGTTCATTTGCCACTCCTGATCTGAATCAGGTCGTGAACGAGTGGTTACAAAATCATGATATTGATATCAATCCACGCCAATATGATGGCTCACGCGGTGACTCATTCGGAAATGTGTTTGCCGTCATTGATGTGTGTTGGTGAAGAGTTAATTGCACACGAATTAGTTACCATCATGAATTCCCGGAAGAATACTTCGCAATCTGGATAATACTCCAGCGTAATTTGGATAGAGTGATTTCCGGTATTCATTTAAGCTTCGTATCGCAGATGGTTAATCAAAGCCTGTGTAGCAAGTTGTTGTAAGTGCTACTTCTAAATTTTAATCGAGCGAGGCAGTTCATCACTGTCTGCCACCACCGATAAACCGACCCGGAAACGGGAATGCCACCAGCAGTTTCATCAATTAACGGAGTTGAAAATGAAAAAATGTTTGTCCCGATATATTCTTATGATTGTGGTCGGATTTGCCGCCCAGCTATCCGTGTCCGCCTACGCTGCATCTCAATGCGGCAATAAAGCGTGGGAAAACTCAAATGGAAGAACTTGCAGTTCTCTTGGTCTTGATTCGAACAAGGCGGTCTGCAGAAGCGGTGACACGTTTGCAATGAACTGCGATGATACGAAAACACAAATTCGCACTTGCGCTAGTGAGCAGCGGTGTGATGATACAGCCGACAATGATGATTCTTCGAGTTGCCCGAAGCATATCAAGAAGGAAAACAAGAGTGTGCGTAAATGCAACGCCTACGAGGATGGCTATGCGCACGGCAAGCGCGACGCTCAAGCCGACAAGAGAGATGACTACGAGCGTTGGGATGATAAATACAACAACGAGACGGAGGACTATTTCGAAGAAGGCTACCGCTACGGATACCGGGACAACGAGTAAGTAGACAACGAGTAAGTAACATTGACCGGCGGGGCCATGTCATTGCGATTCTGCGACGTGGCCCGCCGAATCACCACCGGTGTCTAAAATTTCGTGGAAGTAACCCGAATATCACTTTTTTCACGTTACGCCATCATTGGTATCTGTTCACACGCGAACGGCGCAATGTAGCAGATGGCAATTCTCCGTACCGATCATCATAAATTTTTCCCAAGCGGCCCAAATGAAACAAGCCCGTATTCGTCGCAGCAGACGTAACTGTCGTATCCGGTTCTGGCTTCAAAAGTATTTTTCGTAATTCTTCGATACGAATATCATTCAGGTACTGCAGTGGAGACCAACCACAGCGGTTTTTAAATGCAATTTGCAGCGTGCGAGTACTGGCGCTGATCGCTTCGGCAACATCGGGAATTGACAACGGTTCGTTAAAATGTTCATACATATACTCTCGAGCCTGTTGGAACACCTCGTCGTATTGTTTTAGCCCATGATCAAAAGTGTTGCTCTCGAATGTCAACATGGTCCGAAACATATCGTCGATCAATGCCTCAAGTAATGCCAAGCTCGGTTCTGAAAGTGATATCCGACTATCGGCCATCTTGAAAGCAAACCTTAGAAGATCTTTGATTTGCGGTTGATCCTGATAATTTGGTCTCAGTAACCAGTTGCTTCGAGCAAAAAACCTGTGCATATCCCGCAATGGGGATAGTATCGTGAAGCTCCTGTATTTCGATCCATCAGCGGGGGTCAGTTTGCTTTGACGATGTGATGGTGCGATGGCAAAAACATCTCCCGGCTGAACAACGACGTTACACTCATCTACAACAACCCGTGCAGAACCATACAGGGGGATGGTCAGTGCTATCCTGCTTTGCTCAATGAATGATGCCTCGTGGCCTGTGGATGAGACTGACACGACTCTATAGCCCTTCGGGCCTCTGGGCAATGACTTGTGAATCAAGCTTCCATCTCTACCTGAAAAGCGGAAATTTTTTGTCTTCGAAAATAACCCGGGGAGATTGGGCAACGAACCATTTGAGTATTTTTCGACTAGAAGCATGGACATAATCTACTACAAATAAACTATAAGTTTTGATTTCACCGACGATGTTTGAGTTTATGACCACATTTCGAGCTCGTCCAGACAAATCGGTCAAACATTCCGTATAGTCGGGCTTTAATATACGCGTAGTAATTATCTCGGCCCAACTCTGGTTCCAAGTGTGAATCGACGCACCAGGAACATGCACACTACCCACCTATTCAAGCCAATGACGGCGATTCGATTAGGGTAGCCGCTTCAGAGATCGCCCCACCAACCGCTGTAGATAGCAAAGACGGTCAACAACGAACCGTTCAAATTGTTCCTTGTTCCGGACTGAGAGGCCACTGTCAAGTATTGTGGCCGACGTCCGCTAAACCCCTATGCAATCGAGTTTGAAACCGTAGTCGGTCCAGAGCACAAATCGGAGATCGCGGGAACTGTATTGAATCCCATCGTCTCCGTCATCGCCCACTATTCGAGTGAACTCGGCCTCCAACGCTTTTGATATATCGTTTCCTTTGAATCCCAGCCAGAATTCACCGAGTGATCTTAAAGGTGTTATCTCGTCTAACAGCATGGTTGCCAGGTCAGGCAAGTGTTTTAAAATTCCTATCTGTTTATACTGCCTATTCGCGCCCAAGGATCGCTGAATCCAACACTGTGCCAAGATGTAAATCCGGGAACACGTGCGCTGACATGAACAAAGGCGGTAAAC
>BQIY01000037.1 GCA_021604265.1 Nitrospirales bacterium | reverse complement strand
CTGAGGAGTTTCAGGGCCTCAAAATTAATCATGATTTTCTGTATTGTCATGTCGCGAAAGGTCTGACAAGATTGTTGCCTCATACGATTGGCGCTAGTGGATGGTCGAGTGTCGGGATCGTCGTTGGAGGAACCTATCCGTCAGATGCCATGAGAATACGAGAGATCTTACCTGCGTCGCTTTTTTTAGTGCCAGGATACGGGGCGCAAGGGGCATCAGCTGAAGATGCTTTGGCGGGTTTTTTGAGGGGGCCGATGTGTTTAGAAGGCGGGGTGGTGAATGCGTCTCGATCAATTTTGTTTCCCGTGGGTGTTGATGCAACCGTTGCGGAATGGGAGTCCGCGTTTGACGAGGCTGTCCTTAAATCGACGAGAGAGCTACAAGAGGCCGCAAGGCTGTAAATGAAGAAAGATTGAAACGCTTTGATTTGAACCAATGCGAATCTACGTAAACTTTTCTGATTATGAAGCCACTCAATCTTTATGGCTTTGCAACCATTGGCGGGAGTAGATAGAATGCAGGGCATGAATTGAGATATTTTCGTTGAAGTCTCTTGGGAGAGCCCTTTTGTTAACGGTGCCGAAGACTCAAGGCTTACGAAGACCATATTGAACGGATAGATAAAGGGAGGACGGAGTGAAAATTTACTTAGCGGATCCACGCGGATTCTGTGCAGGAGTTGACCGGGCCATTGAAATTGTTGATTTATCACTCAAAACGTATGGCGCTCCCATCTACGTTCGTCATGAAATTGTCCATAGTCGCCATGTTGTGAATTCTCTTCGGGATAAAGGGGCTGTGTTTGTCGAGGAATTAGACGAAGTACCTGATGGGGCGATCGTTATCTTTAGCGCGCACGGAGTGGCCAAAAGTGTGTGGGAGGAAGCCAATCGACGTCATCTCAAAATCATTGATGCCACCTGTCCTTTGGTTATTAAGGTCCACAACGAAGTGAATCGCGACTACACCAATCAGTACGAATTGATTCTCATTGGGCATTCCGGACATCCAGAAGTCGTCGGCACACTTGGACAGGTTCCCGATAAATTTCACCTGGTTTCTTCAGTGGAAGATGTCGAAAGCTTAGAGGTCGAGAATCCGAATCATCTCTCTTATGTTACACAAACGACCTTAAGCGTTGATGAATGCCGTGATATTGTCGAAGCCTTGAATCGCCGGTTCCCCGGGATCAAAGGGCCACACCAGGAAGATATTTGCTATGCGACGCAAAATCGGCAGAATGCGGTGAAGGAGTTGTCGAAACATGTTGATGTTATTTTAGTGATCGGTTCTCCGAATAGCTCAAATTCCAATCGACTGAAAGAGCTTGGAGAGCGATGCGGAAAAGCCTCCTACTTGATTGATTCCTACCAGGACATCAAGCCGGAATGGTTAGAGCGAGTGAATGCCATTGGTATCGCGGCCGGGGCCTCCGCTCCAGAAGTTCTCGTGACCGAAGTCGTTGATTATCTTCGGACGTTAGGCGCAGATGAATTGGAAGAGTTGACGGTCGTCGAAGAAGATGTTGAATTTCTGCTTCCCCGAGAACTCATCGCTACGCAACAAAAAGGTTAAATAGCAAGCTAGCGCTTGTGCGCGAGCAGCGGTTAGAAAAAGTAGCCTTTCTCTTCAGCATTTATCTTAATCGCAAATCTGCGATGTCTACTATCAACTTGTTCATCTTGCTCTTGTTTGGAACATGGATTTCTCTCGTCAGTCTATATATATCCACCATGCCCTATGTGTATATTTCCGTTGCCTGGTGTGTTGTCTTACTTTATGCCTGGAAGAAGTTGCAACGAACGATTATAAAAACTCTGTGCATAAGCATTGCCGGCGTACTCTTGATTTTTGCTGTAGTCGAATTATACCTAGGGTTAAAAGACGAGTTTTGGCGCACACAATATGCCCAACGTAAACAGATTACGAAACCAACAAAACTCATACCTGATCCAATACTTGGCTATGTCAATAACAAAAACGTCAAGGTTTCAGAATCGTTGCACTATGGAGATAAACTGGAATGGCGGGCCGAATATACGATCGATTCTAATGGCTTACGGGTAAGTTCACGTTTTGAGAATAGCAGTGAGTCTACAGAATGTGTAGTTTTCTTTGGAGGTTCATTCACTTTCGGGAAGGGGGTTCGTGATGAACAGACTCTACCGTACCAAGTTGACTTAAAAACTGATGGAAAGTATCAGATCTATAATTTTGGGGTCGGGGGATATGGTCCTCACCAAATGCTTGCAGCGCTAGAATTCAAATTGGATGAGAAAATCCTGAGATGTAAGCCTAAATATGCAATTTATCAGGGATTTACCGTGGGTAAAGATGGACATGATGCGCGTGCAGCAGGAAAGGTACCATGGGACACACATGGACCTCGCTATGTTCTCGAGAACGAAACGAAGGTCAGGTTTGCTGGTCACTTTGACGATGTGTCAGGAGATCTACTTAGACTCGATTCTGTTGTCGAAAAATTCAAGAATCAAATCAATAAATCTTTTATTGTAGAAAAGTTACTTCTCTTTCTCCACGGTAGTCGCATTTTCATTTCATATGATTCCAAGCTGTATCTCGCTATCGTTCATCGTGCCAAAACAATTTTTGAACAGCGTTATCCTGATAGCGAATTTCATGTTATCTATTGGGATCCTTCTCGGGATACCTACAATTCAGTGTTGGCGGACATTATTATCGATGGATTCAACGAACGTAAGATTCCTGTACATTTAACAAGTGATATGTTCCCGAGAGACCTACATGGGTCCGATCAGATGCACGTAAGTGAGCATGATGGCCATCCGAGTGCACTAGCCCATTCACTTATCGCGGAATATGTGGTTAACAATATTCTTAAGGAGTAACGAGGGTTGGAGTAGAGAAATAAGGGCCAGATATCGTCTTATCTGTCAAGAGTGCTGCCTCGCGTGTAAAAGGCCCCCCACTTTTGCAAATGCCATAAATCAAATGTAATTGTAAGATTCCCTGTCAAGCGGACAGGTCATTATGGAGTGGTTTGCTAGATGTGACCAACCCAGTTAAGGGATTATACCTTAACTGGAGGTTGGACATGACGATGAGAAAGAACTATTCGAGAGTATTCAAATTAGATGCTGTGAGTTTGGAGTTGGAGCAAGGCCACACCCGAGCGGAAGCCGCGAGAAGCTTGGCAATCAATCCGAATATGCTAACACGCTGGATCAAAGTACACGCGTCTGATGATGGTCAGGCGTTTCGAGGAAATGGCAAGTTGAGCCCTGAGCAGACCGAGATTCGTCGGCTGCAGGAAGAGAACCGGCGCTTGAAGATGGAGGAAAATATCTTTAAAAAAGCAACGGTCTTCTTTGCCAAGGAAACGCGATGAAATACGCGTTTATCACCCAAGACAAGAAGACCTGGCCTGTCGACCTGATGTGTCGATTACTGGGTGTAAGTCGTAATGCGTACGACCGCTATTGAAAACGTCAGAGCCCAGAGCAACTGGATCTTGCACGCCAGAACATACTGGCCACCAGCGGTCACAGCTACGGCACACGGCGGATGAAGTGAGCACTGAGAGCGCTGAGGTATCCGGTGGGCCGCCAGAAAGCCAGGACGCTGATGCGAGAGGCTCGCATTGCAGTACGGTACCGAAGAAATACAAGGTGGCCACGAAGAGCAAGGACAAGCAGCCGGTCTTTGAGAACGTCTTGGATCGGCAGTTTTCCGCCAGAGGACCCGACCAGGCTTATGTTGCTGACATCATATATGTGTGGACGCAGGAAGGCTGGGTATACCTGGCGATTGTTGTTGACTTATTTGCACGCTGGGTGGTGCGCTGGAGTATGGGGTCTCGGATGAAAGTCAGGTTGGTCACTGATGCGCTTCGCATGGCGATCTGGTAGTGGCGGCCGAAGGTAAGGTTGGTGGTGCATTCGGATCGTGGCTCACAGTATGCGAGCAAAGCGTACCGGCGTTTGCTGAAGGCACACGAGTTTATCGGTAGTATGAGCCGTAAAGGAAATTGCTGGGACAATGCTGTGGCCTAAAGCTTTTTGGCAAGTCTGAAGAAAGAGCGTGTTCAATGGCGAAGCTATCAGACACGCTTGGAGGCCCAGCAGGATATATTGGATTATATAGCGATGTTTTACAACAGCCACCGATTAAGGCTTGGTTTGAGTTATTCAACTTCTTGGGACCATCTCTTCTGTCGGCAAGCGCTGCTCGAGGCCAATTGACGAAGGTGAGTTTCCGAAGAAGCGACACCAATAATCCGCGAAAGGTAAGCAAGAAAGAGGTAGGCAAGAGACCCCTCAAAAGACAACCCGAGAAACCAAGATCCTCAACTCAGCGGATTTTTGCAGAGGGTTCTATTGGAATATTGGGGAAATTGTAGAAAGGAGGCCGCCTGCATTGAGGCCGCCTCCTTATCAGCCTATACATTTGAGTTTGAGGGTATGCCTTTACCGTGCAGGCTCCCATCTGACGCGATCAAGAAACCGTGTGCACGCTCGTTAAGAAGCCGCGGTCATCGAATCCGAAATTGAATTGAATGTATTGGCCACGGTTTGTCCAAGAGTTGTGACCGCGCCAATGATCACCGCCGCAATCAATGCTGCGAGCAATCCATATTCCAATGCGGTCGCGCCTTCTTCATCGTTAAGAAATTGCATTATGTCCATCATGACCTTCTTTCTCCTGCAGGGCATATTGAATGGATGTCAGTTTTGATGGTGTGCCCATGATTTCCCCATCGCTGACAAGCTTTGTTCGATCTTGACCTTTTCAGCAGCGCATGTCCTCACGATCAGTTTGCTCAAATTATTCTCAACTCATCTCATGAAAGCCTTAGGCTATTTCCCTTATGTCGGATAAAAATCATGGATTCTTAATGCCTCAATAAGTACCTTGGTGATGTACTGTTATGTCATGCGAACACAAATTACATATTTGATGAATAAAATGCTTATCACTATTCCTTGCAGTCAAGAAGCAAGGGTGAAATGAAAGACGTCGTAAGGGTAAGGGGTATTCATTTGCTCAGGCCTCCAAGTGGAAAGAGTAGTTATCCCCATTTTACCCACAACATATGGCATAGATAGTAGAATTGTCCTACTTTATTTGGTAGGCTTTTTTGATTTTACGAAAATACTATGGTAGACATTTAGAATTGTCAGTTCGAAGTCTGAATCTCCAATTTTACGGGGGAAACGCATGCATCTGCAGACCTTGATTGTCGAAGGGTTTAAGTCATTTGCTGAGGCCAAAATCGAATTCCCTCAGGGAGTGACGGCGATTGTGGGGCCTAATGGTACCGGAAAAAGTAACATTGTGGATGCGTTACTCTGGTCGCTCGGAGAACAGAGCCCAAAGTCTCTTAGAACAGAGAAAATGGAAGATGTCATCTTCAATGGGACCGAAGTGCGTAAACCCATGGGAATGGCCGAAGTCTCGACAATTTTTGGGGGAGTCACCGAACAAGAGCTGGAAGCGTTATCGGCCTTGGGAGATGCGTTGGCTCAATCCACGGAGATCATGATTACCCGTCGCTTGTATCGTGACGGTGATAGTGAGTACTCGATCAACAAGATTCCTTGTCGGCTCAAAGATATTCGAAGCTTATTGTGGGCATCTCGGGCAGGGACGAAGGGCCATACGGTTATCGAACAGGGCAATATCGATCAACTGTTGAGCGCATCGCCTTTGGAACGACGTGAATTTATCGAAGAGACGGCGGGTATTATTCGCTATAAAAAGCAAAAAGCCGAGGCGCTGAGAAAATTAGATTCAACGGAACAAAACCTCTTTCGGGTTCGGGATATTTTGGCAGAAGTCCAGCGACAGCTTCGTTCGTTAGAACGCCAAGCCAGGCAGGCGAGAAATTATCAAGAATTAAAGAGCGAAGCGAAAAACCTTGAAATACAACTTCTTCAATGGGAATACCGGCAGTTACGGGAACGTCAGCGCGGCATTGATCTTGAGTTGGAAGAGTCCGAAACGCAAGAGCTTGCGCAGATCTCTGAAGAGAAACGCTTGTTGGCGGAGCAAGAAGTGATCAAGCTGGATTTAGCAAAAACTGGAGAGTCTGTCACCCTCAGTCGAGAGCAATTGCGAGAAGTTGAGCAGGCCATGGGGCACTCCTTAACCTCTATCGAAGTTCTTCGGAATCAATTGGAGCATTACGAGGAACAGCATGAGCAGGCCATGAACGAGCGGACGCGGGTCAAGGAGGAAGCTGATCAATCTCAAGGATTGGCGGAAGCGATTACCGAGCGTATTGCACATGTGGAAGGTCAAATTGAGTCGTTAGAACAATCCGTCATTGATGGAGAAGAGCAGCAGAGTGCCTTATTGGAGAAGCGATCGGCGACAAGTGAAGAACTTGATCGTCTTCGAACCACACTTCTAGACCTCACGGTGAAGAAAACAAACACGGAGAATCGTTTGGAAAGTTTTGATGAGAGACGATCTGGTCTCGCACGTCGTCTTGAGCGGTTATTACTAGAATGTGCAGAGGCTGAAGCTCAGCAGACTCGTTTGTCCTCGGAGGGTGATGAACTGCGTCAGCAGCGAGAAGCCTTAGCAGAAACTCTCGAACAGTTATGTGCCAAACGTGGTGAATCTGAGCAATCGGTGCAATCGTTGTCTGCCAGTCAGAAAGCTCTTGACGGCCGTCTCCTCGAGGGTCGAACAAGTATAGCTGGCATTGAGTCCGAGCTCCGTGCACTCCGCGCGGTGCTCCACGAAGAATTTGGCTATAGTGCAACGGGTGAGATTGAAGAAACTTCGATTCGCGGAGCCTGTCGTGAAGTCAAGGAAGTCTTTGCTGAACGCATGGTTGTGGAGGAGCATGCTGAAAAAGCTATTGAAGCCGCTCTCGGTGATCGTATTAACGCTTGGGTTGTGGAGAGTCCTGAGGACGCTGTCCGGGCGATCACCACACTCAAGAATCAATCGTTGGGCCGTGGAAGCTTTCTCCCTGTCCATCTTGTGGCATCTCGGACACGTGATGAGGCGGGTTGGCAGCAAACCTTGGAAGACGAGACAGCCATTCGGGGTTCGGCTATCAGTTTTGTTCGTACTCCTGAGGAACTTCAACGCGCCACGACGCTATTTTTGGAAAATGTGTACGTGGTGGAATCACTCGAGGCCGGTTTGCAAATTATGGAGAAGCATCAGTGGTTTGAGGGAAGGGGGCCTTTGCTTGTCACCGCGGATGGGGAAACGATTCATCCGTCTGGCGTCATGACAGGTGGTGTCGTTGGAGAGTCTGGAGGTGTGTTGCGCCGGCGAGGTGAAATCCTTCGTTTAGAAGCTAAAGCTGTTGAGTTAGGGACCAGTCTCGAACAAGATCAAGCCGATCGAAATACCGTGGCTCATGACCTTGAATTGACTCAGTCCCAGCTTCAGGGTCTTCATCAATCCATACGTGAGACAGAAGTGCGGCTGATGTCTTTGCAAAAGGAGGAAGGTGTTCGGGCCAGTGCCCTTCCTGAGGTCATTCGTCGTCTTGAGACGATACGTCATGAGCAACAGTCGGAAGAGTCCGAAGTGACGAAATTACAGGAAGAGTCGGCATTACTACAGGAACAACTGACTCAACTGGAGGCGACTCGGGTTGAACGAGAGCAGGAGCTTGCCCATGTTTCTGAAGATTTTGCCGGCGTTGAAGACAACGTTCGAGCGTTACAGGCAGTCATGACTGAAACGCAAATGAGCCTGAGAACCTTTCAAGCTCAACGCACACATGAGCAAAGTGATCTCGCCCGTCTACAGCAAGAAGAAGTCGCCCGATCGACAAAACTGCAACAGCTGGATCAACAGCTCGAGCAACTCTTTCTCCAGACTCGTCAAAGTCGAGATGAGCGTGTGCGTTTGGAAGAAATGTTTGAAAAGGCGCAAGACAAAAAGGACGGGATTGAACGGACACTGACAGAATTTCAAGATCAATATAATCAGGTTCTCGAACAGACGAGGCTCTTTGACCGTCAAGTGGCAGACATTCGTGAAAAACTGGCTGAGACACTGAAAGTCAGGAGTGGAATTGAAGTTCGCTTAGCAGAGGTTCGGACGAAGTTGACTACTGTGGAAGACACGCTCACCGAAACGTATAGCCTTTCGTTAGAGGCACTCAACGTCCCAGTTTCGACGGATTCTCAACTTGATGAGGGTGAAGTTGAACCAGAAAGTCTTCCTGAGAATTCGTCTGAGTTATGGAAAGAGCAATTGGAAACTATTCGAGGAAAATTAGGGCGGATGGGACCTATTAATCTTGCTGCAATCGAAGAGCATCAAGAACTTCAGGAACGCTGTGAATTTCTCACGACACAGGAAGCTGATTTAACTACCTCGATTCAGTCTCTCCAAGAAATCATTCAACGTTTGAACCAAACCACCAACAAGTTGTTTGCTGAAACCTTTAAGAGTATTCAGGAAAAGTTTAATGAGGTCTTTACCGCCTTATTTGCGGGAGGTCGTGCCGAGCTTGTTTTAGTTGAGCCGGAAGAAGAAGAGGGCGACACGAAACGGCGAGATGCTGGGGTGGATATTATTGCGCAGCCCCCAGGGAAACGCTTGAAAAATTTGTCAATGTTGTCAGGTGGCGAGAAAACCATGACGGTGCTTGCGTTACTGTTTGCCAGTTTCCTGATTAAACCTTCTCCGTTTTGTGTCCTTGATGAGGTTGATGCGCCTCTTGATGAAGCGAATGTCGGGCGGTTTGGACAATTTTTGACGCAAATGGCCGAACGGTCTCAATTTCTCATCGTCACGCATAACAAACGAACGATGGAAGTGGCAGATTCTCTATTTGGTGTCACCATGGAACAGCCAGGGATATCAAAACTCGTATCGGTTAGACTGAATGAGCTACAGGATGTTTCGTAACTCGAAGAGAGGTAGGCTTCGAAGTCTGACTGTGTAAGTTAGTAAATCATTCTCGATAAAAAAAGACCCATGCTTCCGACCAAGGAAGTATGGGTCTTTTTGTTAAACGAGAGAGGCGGATATTCGAACTATTAGTTTCTTACACCGCTCCAGACCTTTTCCGGATCGATTTCTTTATCCGGGTTCAAAGATCGTGCTTTCTCTAGTAAGACTTCTGTGGTTTCAGGAATTTCCGGATCAGAGATACAGCAATCGTCGACGGGGCAGACAGCGGCACATTGAGGTTCGTCAAAGTGGCCCACGCATTCGGTGCATCGTTCGTGCGTGATGACATAGACGGTGTCACCATCGCCTTGCCCTTCTCCTACTTGATTGCCCGCTTCCTCTGCAGCGCTTCGAGTTTCGAATATTGCTTCATTGGGACATTCTGGTAAACACGCTCCACAATTGATGCACTCTTCAGTAATAAGCAGTGACATAGACCCTCCTTCAAAACCGATAAATCGAAAATGTCCTTAAAAAAAGAAATTTCAATGGTATTCCCTAGCGGGGAACTCGCAAACACAATACTATATCCAGCCTCATTCTACCCCTATGATTTTATACACGTCAACGGCGCAGAAGACCTAAACTGCTAAGCCCTTTGGTCCGGCCGGTTAGTAAAATTTCGGCAGTCCGTGGGGAAGTAAGGCTAAAGTCTCCTTTTTCTGATCGGCTTATATTTCCCACGACCATTCCCAATAGACTGGATTCCAGCTATGCCCAGCGACGACCAGTGCGGCTACATGATCAAGGTCTACCTGAATTTCATGCATGGTCCATCGTAAGGGTTCCAGGACATCTTCTGCGACTTCAAGGAGAGCGGTCGGAGTCGTTGGCGGAAGAGAGACTGTGATGGTCTGTAACGGGAATGAAAGCCCTTTCCCTGTGGCTTTCACGTATGCTTCTTTTCTGGTCCAACAGGCTAAAAAGACTTGTTTCTGGTCAGGTGGTGCATGGGACATGATGTGAGCTTTTTCTTTTTCCGAGCAAATTCGTTCGATGAGCGATTGATAGCTAATGTTTCGGTGTTTGTATTCAAGGTCGATCCCGACTTCTCGATTAAGGGCAAAGGCATAGAGCGCGACATGCTGTGTATGGCTGAGGTTAAATAAGAGAGGCGGGTCCGCGAATGGTTCGTTCAAGAAAGGTTTGCCCTGTGGGCCTTGGGAGAACACGAGTGACTGAGCTTCTACGAGTAGATATCGGCTCATGATAAGCCTGAGCGCGCTGTGAGCGGCAATAAAGGCCTGACGATGTTCTTGAAATTTGAAGCGCTGAGCTCGTGTGCATTCATCTGGTGAGAGAAGGCTTAGTAGCTTGGGAAAGTGGTCTTCATGCGGTGTTAAGCCGACTTTCCATATGTGCACGTCATTGGACGATACCGTCAATGCTTGATTTGGGGTGTGCCAAGAACCGTCATGACATAACCTGAAGTCGTTGGACATAGAAGAAAATGCTTCGATGAAGAACGTCAGAAGAATTGAGGCCGCGGAGAATACATCACTCCCATGCCTGACTATTGTATGAGAGGAAATAGCTTGAAGCAATCAATCTGTTCTCATGCACTCTTGCGTTTCATGATCTTCCGTTGAGCGCAGTCAGACGTGAACCACGAGAGCGGTTCCATATCTTGACGGAATACCCTACGGCTGTTATAGCAGGCCTTTCGATTTCAGAAAGGTCTTGGTGAGAGACGTCTCATTTCTTCGTTTCATTGGTACGGTATCCGTTTCCTATCTAACATCCCATCATGTCTATACGTACATCTTCAGCGGCTTATGCGGCGTTGACCACTGCGGCGGTCGTCTGGGGTGGGTCCGTTGTGGCCCAAAAAGTCGCGCTTGGGCCATTTTCTCCTGTTGAAGTCTCAGTAATTCGCGGGCTGGGAGCTCTCTTAATTTTGGTTCCCTTATGGTTGTGGCGGGAAGGTACGGCGGCATTTTCAGTTCGAGATGTTGGCGTATTGGCCCTACTGGGAGTGGCGGTGTTAGCGAATCACTTGTTAATGCTGATTGGGCTTCAATTTATCGGGGCGGGTGCGGCA
>BQIY01000036.1 GCA_021604265.1 Nitrospirales bacterium | reverse complement strand
CCGAGATACTCTCTAATCAAACGAATAAGAACACGAATACCTCCGACCATCAGCAACAACAACATCCAATCAATAAAAAATACTGACCGGGCATGCCCTTCAAGCCGAAACACCATCGCGATCGCAACGATGGAAAGCACTGAACTCGCCGTCACCGCCTTGAGAATATTGATCAAGTCCTGCATACCCACATACCGCCAAATCCCTCGATATAAACCAAAATAAAAAAAGACAAACAATTTCAAGGGTATGAGGAACGGCAGCGACTGAGTAATAACGTCAACATAATGACCGGGCAACCCTTCAAAACGAACGAAATAGGCCAACGTAAATGAAACCCCGATCAGCACACAATCGACCGCAACTTCGCCAATGCTCCGTTTATGTGAAAACACCATATCCAACGCAAAACCATGACGATCAAATCCAAACGGCTTTTTGTCTTCCGGCTGTTCGTACGACACAATGCCACTCAAAAAAAGACCAAAATACCAAAAAATAATCACGAGTAAGATCGCAAGCATCGCAGGATAGAGTAGATTGAATTTCACACCAATCAACGCAATGGCCCCACACATGAAGCTCATTGCATAGAAAAATAAGACGGTGGTTCGCTCAGGAAGACCAAAGGCCACCATTCGATGAGAGGTATGGTCACGTCCGCCTTGAGAGATGGCTTGGCCATTAAAAAATCGAACCATGGCAACAAACGAGGTGTCGAAAATCGGCACGGCTAACACCAAGACTGGCACGAGCATACTTAAAAAAATATTCGTGGCCTGTTCCCACCCACCCATTAACGAGAGCGTGGCTAAGGAAAACCCCAGAAAAAGACTGCCGGAATCACCCATAAAAATTTTGGCAGGATAAAAATTGAAAAAGAGAAATCCTAATGTGGCCCCAGCTAAGCCAAAACCGATGACACTCATCAACGATGTGCCGGTAAATACCCCGGCCACGGCAAGACAAAGAGCAGCAATACATCCCGTCCCAACCGACAAACCATCCATATTATCCAGAAGGTTCAACGCATTCGTAATTCCCACAATCCAAAATATGGTGAGAAACAGTCCAATATACGGATATGCAGGAACATCAATAAGAATCCCATTGGCCGTAATGATACAGGCAGCAATGATCTGGACAATCAGTTTGGTATAGGGCTTTAAATGCCTAAAGTCATCAATCAACCCTAGGGCAAAAATAAGAGTGGCGGCAGAGAGAAGAACCCAAAGCTGGGAGTGAGAAGTCCCTAGAAAGATAAGCGGAACGGTAAACGCCAGGTAGATCGCCACACCCCCATGAAGAGCCGTTGGCAATTGATGCCATCGATCCGCTTTTGGCGCAGCCACCCATTGCTGCCTGACTGATATCCTTTGCACGACTGGAGTCAGCAAACAGGCCAGGAGCAACGAAACGGAAAAGATGGTAAATTCAATCATGATCGACTACTTAAGGCCTTTTGTTTTGCATACTGAATCACTTCTCCGATAATGCCAGTCAGATCCTTGGTCGGTTTGTATCCAATCAAGTTTTGGACTTTGCGTAACGACGGGACACGGCGCTCCATATCTTCAAAACCAGATTCATAAGCTTGGTCATAGCCCATTAAAACAATTTCAGATTGAGAATCTGTCATCACTTTGACGCGCTGAGCCAGGTCGTGAATACTCACTTCCTGAGTACTCCCGATATTAAAAATTTCACCCACAGCCTCAGGATGCTGACTCAGCTGAACAAGGGCATCAACCACATCTCCCACCCAGGTAAAACACCGACTTTGCTGACCCGTACCAAAAACTGTTAATGGCTGACCGTGAAGCGCCTGCTGAACAAATCGAGGAATCACCATGCCATACTGACCAGTTTGCCGTGGCCCCACGGTATTGAACAACCTCACAACGATAGTCGGACATTGTTTTTCCTTCCAGTACGCCAAAGCCAAAAATTCATCCAAGGCTTTCGAGCAGGCATAACTCCATCGCCCCTTCGTCGTCGCGCCCATCACGAGATCGCCATCTTCACAAAATGGAATGGCATTGGACTTTCCGTAGACTTCGCTCGTCGAAGCAATGATCACAGTTCTCTTTTTTTTGCTGGCCAGGTCAAGAACGATTTCGGTTCCCTTGACATTGGTTTCTATCGTCCGAACCGGACTTTCAACAATGAGCCTGACTCCCACAGCCGCAGCTAAATGAAAAATACAATCGGTACGATCAATCAGCTCAGCCATTAAGAACCGATTCATGACGGTATCAAAAAAATAATGAAACCGAGGATTCGATTGTAAATGCTCGATATTGTCTACGCTGCCAGTCGAGAGATCATCAATAATAAATACATCGTCTCCACGTTCTAATAGGGCTTCTGCCAAGTGAGACCCGATAAAACCCGCACCACCCGTAATCAATACGCGCATAGACAGCACCTCACAAATCGTTCACGCATTGGCACACACTAGCAAAACAGTTCTCGTGCTAGACACAGTCAAACTGAATGCCCTTTTCTGCGAGCAGGTCCTGATACAATCCTCGTATATCTCCAAGCAATCGTTGTTCATCAAACAGCTTCACGGAAAATTCTCGACCAACACGCCCCATGGCCACAGCCTCTTCTGGATGAGCGGCAAGATAGAGCATCGCACCAGCCAGACCCACCGCATCCTGAGACTCCACTAAAATACCATTCTGATAGATAGTGAACATCCCACCAGTCACAGCCGTATAAGAAGACCCTGGGCCAACCATCAAATCAATCACTCCGCCGACGTTCGTCGCAATGAAAGGCTTCCCGGAAGCCATAGCCTCAATCAACGCTACCGGGGTTCCTTCGTTTAACGATGTCAAGACGACGACATTCACGGCGGCATACACCTGTTCAACGTGATGTTGCCAACCACAGAATAGCACACGCCGAGAAAGTTCTTTGGCCTGCACTTCAGACTGCAGAACATCTAATAATTCTCCGCCACCAGCGATGATGATTGACCATGGTTCGCAAGTTGCACTTGAAGAACCCTTTGATGTTTGTCGATACGCTTCTGCTTGACAATAGGCTTGAAGGAGGAGAAGCGGATTCTTGATGGGGACAAGACGACCGACGAACCCAATAGAAAATGCCTTTGAATCCATGGTCAAGGCATGCCTCGCCTCTGCCATTGATTCACAAGAAGTAAACGGCGTTAAATTGAACCCTAAGGGGATGACTTGAAATTTCCCTTTGGCGGCAATGTGAAATTCATCGGTAAGCTCCCGACGCTGGCTTTCACTCAACACCACAATACGATCGGTAAAATACGCTAAGACTTTCTCAATGAGAATAAAGAGCAAGGTCTTGACTCGCCCAAAGTATCCTCTAAACACATGGCCATGAAATGTATGCACTGTAATTGGAACACGTGCATACATCGCTGCTAACCGCCCAAGCGTTCCAGCTTTGGCCGTATGCGTATGCACAATATCAGGTTGGACCGCTTTAAATATTTTGCACAGCTCAACGAATATACGAATATCCTGTCTCATAGAAATTTCCCGACCCAACAGAGGGAGAACATGGATCTCACCATCTTGTCCACCGTCAGGAAAGGTAAGCTTCTCTTCATCGCGACCGACGACCCCGGTAATGAGTGATGACTGAAAGTATCGTCCATTGAGCCGATGAGTTAGATAAAGAGCTTGCTTAGCTGGGCCGCCAATATTTAACCGAGCAATGACTCGAACGACTTTAATTTTTTCTGATAGTTGCTCATGCAAAAGGTGTCACCATTCCTCATTTCCCATTCGAGTCTTCATGGGAATTCAGCAACCACAACGAGAATGGTCCTCAAGGACATACCGTGAATACTGTTGTCGATGACTGCCTCCTCACATCTTGAAAGGCACCGAACTTGGTCGCTACAACAAAGTTACAATAAACTTCACGTATAGAACGCCATGTTGCGTAAGGAAAAATTTACAAGGGTCAAAGGTAAGGATTGAGAAATCAATCGAAAGGGTGAAAGGACAGGCATATGCGAGGATGAAAATGAATTAATATGTGATAATAGACTGCATAGTATGATCAATATAATCATCAAATCATATGACTAAGAGATTTTTCTGTCAATCATCGCATTTTTTCAGCACTTGACCCTTGTTTTCTACTCTCATGGCATCGGCGCGCACACTCCCCTGCATAACACAGAACAGCCCAATAAACAGCCAAAAGACATAGATCATCGAACCAATAAACATATCGTCGAAGAGATTCCGAACAATCAACCCAATCGTGCCAAGAAAAATTACTAAGGATAATTGCCCTAGGTAAAGATGAGAAGAAGACCGAAATTCCATAAGAGAGCGTTGTAAAATTTCCCAGAAAATCCAGACAAATAAGAGTAGGCCTGGAATACCAAGCTGAACGGCTCTCGAAAGAACCATATTATGAATATGCGTATGGAACCCCGCCCCTAAGTTGGGGTAGGCCTTCTGAAAACTATGTTTGCCATACCCAATCCCCGTAAAACCAAGAACCGGTTGCTCCACAAGACGTTCGACCGCAAACGCCCAGGTATTCAACCGTAATTGCAGAGTCGTGGGATTGGCAACCTGCGACTCCGTCACCACAGACAGCTTGTCCATTCCAAAGGGCAGACCTATGAGGACAAGACAAGCCATCGCGATAAGGACACGGCCTCGCCAATAACGAGGTAAGGTGACGACGAAAAATATCGCGAGCTCCAGACCAATCGCTAACCACGTGGCTCTGGTGTGAACCAAGAGTACCGCTCCCAGCATGATCGCACAAATAACGGTATACGCAACGCGCAGCCTTCCACGAGGCTCACTCCACACACCAAGAAGAACAATCGGCAACCCCATCACTAAATAGGTTGCTAACCATTGGCTACTCCCGGTCAAGTCACCTGCACGAGTTCCCCACGAAAGAGAAAAATCTAACAGTTCACCCCCATTCCAGAAATAATATGTCACTTCAACAAGACTCAAGACGCCTAACCCAAGAGAGCTTGCAAAAAGCACTGAACGAACCTGAGCTTCAGTTGTAAGGGAATTGACAACGAACCAAAAAATCAGAAATCGAGGTAAGGTTTTTCGCCATTCATTCAAACTATACTCGGGGTCAACGGCAAAAAACCCTGAGACAAATATCCATGCAAGAAAAAGAAGAAGTGGCCAATCTAAAAAAGTGAAACGCCAATGAACGTTTCGAGCAGAGAGTCTCTCAGCAATCCAGAGAAGAACTAATGCAATAAACACATACTCGGCCACATGATTCAGGCGCACAAAGAACAAGGCAAACCCTAAGAACATGAGACCGTACAGATACACGGACTGTATTGAAGGAAAAGCCATCATACGAAAGACATGGTTCAGCAGGTAGATTTCGTTGGAAATAATGGGAGAGAACTATGGAGGATGATGCGTGCCTATAACCCCTTTGCAACAAGATCGTGAAGGTGAATCATACCGACCACTCGGTCCTGGCGATTGAGCACCGGAAGCACGGAGATAGGCCGTTCTCGCCGCTCCATAAATTCTAACGCGGTAATGGCCATGTCATCTTCGTAGATTGAGGAAGGCTTTTCATTCATAATCTCTTGAATGGTCATGGCAAAGATGTCACCACCATCCTCCAGCGCTCGGCGAATATCAAAATCTGTGACAAAACCAAGTAATCGATTCTGTTCATCAACGACAGAGACTGCGCCAGCATGTTTACTCGTAATTTCACAGAGCATCGACCGTACATCACGGGAAATGAAGATGACGGAGTTGTCGCCTCCAGTCCGCATCATGTCACCAACTGTCAACAAGAGCCGTTTCCCGAGTTGCCCGCCAGGATGATAGAGCGCAAAATCATTCGGCTGAAAATTTCTCAATTTCATCAGCGTCATCGCTATAGCATCACCAAGCACTAACGCAGCCGTGGTGCTACAGGTGGGAGCCATATTCAAAGGACAAGCTTCCTCTTCAATGGGGGTGATAAGTACCAAATCTGAAATTCGAGCCATCGTTGAATCAGTTTTCGCGGTAATGGAAATAATACGTGCACCTAAACGCCGGACAAAAGGCAGAATCGTGACTAACTCCTCGCTCTCACCGGACTTCCCAATTGCGACGACCACATCATCTTTGGTCACAATACCAATATCGCCATGCATGCCTTCGGCTGCATGCAAAAAAATGGCAGGAGTTCCAGTCGAAACGAGCGTGGCCGCAATTTTTTGGGCAATGAGACCAGACTTTCCAACACCCGTGAGAATCGCTCTTCCCCGGCAATCAGCCAGCAGACGAACGGCTTCTTCAAACGACGGCCCGATGGTCTCAGACAACTGAGCAATCGTTTTCGCCTCAAGGTCAATAACCCGACGTAATTCTTTTAAAAGATCCAAAGATTTAGCTCACAGACGTTCGTGATGTTGACAATTTCAATTCGCCAAACACATTCAAAGAACAATCAATATCAGGACATGGACTAAGGACATAACGATGCAGCCTTGAAAGGGAAAAGGTTAGCTCACGAAAGCCAATTATAGCACAACGCTTGCTGGAAACATCCGCTCTCATAGAGAAAAAGTCAATAGGCAAAAATTATCGATTGAGTAAGAATAGATGGGTCATCACAATACCTTGACTCGATTTAACATAGACGAGCAGCTAGACTAGTACAGTCACGCAGATCATGAACCACCAATCATTCAAACTCCAACACAAGACTCGTCAGGCCATTGCTTCGATCTTTCAACACCTCGACTATCCCGCGCTTGGCTCAATCTACTGCGACGAAGGTGGTGAGGCATTTTGGAAAGCCCATCGTCGCCCCTGTGAACGAATGGGAAACACGCTGGCAGAACAATTAAAGGCCCGACTCACACCAAACCGTGCCAGTCTTTACGTTGGAGCAGGCGTTGCAGAAATTTCACCGTTGATGATGGAAATTTCTGAACTCAAGAGATCCGTCGCTGCCTATAATCTCCGAAAAGACGAAGTCGAAATCCTGAACCGCGCATGCCAAAACCATGGGTTGTTATTTACCCCAGCTGATGCCCAGGAAGCAAAAGGCACCTTTGATCACATTTGGATGGTCAGCGTCCTCAACGATCCCGAACGATTCCCGGAACTCGCCGCCCTCTCATACGGTAGAGCCAATCCGGTGACCTTTGAAATCAGACAATTTCAACAGGAACGAGAAACGGTCTTGGCCATGACCCACACCCTCCTCAATAAATTAGCCAGACCTGGACTTATTACAACATCTGTGGAAGAGATTCCCTGGATTACCCACTATTGCGAGCAACAGGCCCTATCCTATACCGTCGGCGACGATGATTTTCCAACGGCCATCGTGAAAGATCCAATTTGCTTTATTCAAATTGAGTAAGCCATGCTCACACCTCCTCCTATTTCAACATCTATCAAGTATATTCATTAGGTACATGACCATGAACCTGGGGCTGATTGGATTAGGCCGTCACGGCACACGATACGCTCAACATCTTTTAGCTCCAGATTCGCCAGGACGACTCGTGGCCATTTGCCGACGAGATGCGACAAAAGGACAAGCCTTTGCCAAAGAATCTTCGCTCCGCTTTCACCAAGACTATCAATCCCTCATTCATGATTCTGAAGTCGATGCCATCATTGTTGTCGCCCCACCATCTTTGACTCTCCCAATCGCCATCGAGGCCATTCAACGTGGAAAGCCGCTGCTGATTGAGAAACCACTTGCAGTATCTGGCTCAGATGCCCGTCAAATAGTTGAACACGCCTCTCACGCGAAGGTGCCCATCATGACCGCACAGACTCTCCGTTATGACATGACAATTTCCAAACTCAGAGAATGGGCACAGGACATCGGGGAGTGGCAAAAGCTGTCACTCACCGCTCGTTTGGAACATCGCCCTCACTCCCAGGAAGACACCAAGGCCTGGAATAACCGAGGAGCGCTCTTGGAAATCGGGGTACACTTGTTAGACTTAACAAGGTTTCTGACAGGCGAAGAAATTGATGAGGTCCAGTGCGAGACGAACCAACTGACACCCCAAATACCTGAAGGGCATGCCTGGGGAAGGCTCACCACACAATCAGGACGACCCTGCCTCTTTGATGTTTCTCGGCTAAGTGATTCGCGCATGACCGAAATAGAAATTATCGGCCAGACCGGACACATATATGCTAACTGGACGACATCAACAATAACCCGACACCACAAAAATAACACACCAGAAGAACTTCAACTTTCTCCGCGCCCCACAATTCCGTTCGTCATCAATGATTTCATTCAAGCCTTGCATGCCAGAACAGCCATGCCCATTACCGCAGAAGACGGACTACGGGCCGTTGAGATCGCTGAAGCCTGCTATCAATCAGCCGCTCAGAAACGCGCCGTCACATTACACAGATAATGTGATAGCTATCGTACGGCTCCAGGCATTGCCCTACGCTGTAGGGTAAACACACTAGCTAGAGTCTCTCCCCTTGCCTGCAACTGTTCACGGGCCGTGACAAGTATATGTTGCAAAAGGTTCCAATGTTCTTGCCGGACATTATATTCGTGAAATCCATCTGATAGCTCTGGGCGATCCCACGGTGAAGATCTTTGACCATAATCCACAAAAGCCTCCAATGATTCCATCGTCAAACCTGTACGGCGAAGATCTTCCCGAGCACGTTCTGCAGAATCTCCAGACTTTCCTTCTAACGCGCTTACCACCCATTCATCAACTGCAGAGCTTTGGCTCTTGAGCACCACACTTTGTAGCTGAATCAAGGTATGAATTAATTGATTCGCTTCCGGATCATGCTCTGGAGGTAACACCCCGGCCTCATGAAAGGTTCCCAAAATCGCCATGATCGATCCGATATGGGCTGCTGGAGCTCGCTGTGTTGCAATACGAACGACCTTGGACATTCCTGACTGCTCCTTCTGAAGCCATACGCCCGTAGAACTCTCCCCAGACATCTCACTTCCCGCAACAGAAATTGACAGTGGCCAAAGGATCATCCAGAGCACGAGCAATACCATAAAAAAAATTTGCTTCGACGTCGTGTGTCCAGAAAGTTTCATCATAGAGAGCTTCAGTATACACCCTTACGATTTTCTAGAGAAACATGATCGAACATCTGGAGCAATTTTGCCGAGATCACGGCAAGAGCTGCCGGTCGAATATTCCATTATAAACTGTCTCATCCCGGAACACTCCGCCAGAATCTAATAATGACGGGACAATACGAAAGCCGTTTCAGGTTCAGAGCAAGACCAAATTTCGGTACTTATTTTGCGATAGCCAAAACATAGGACTCATCATCTATTCACCGAAGGAACAAGGGAGCCGCCATGCCCAAACTCACGTCACCGCCAGCCGTCAGTTCTCAGCCCGTACCAGCCCTCGCACCAAGCCACAAAGGGACAGTGAATGCCGATATTTGGAGAACCATCGCCGAAGAAGACTACACGAAAGTCCTCAGCACCATAAATTGGGATGCTTTGTTTCCCAAAGGCGCCATTCCCACACAACTCTTAGACATCGGATGTGGCACCGGCACCTTTCCGCATATGTTGCGGCCACAACTGCCGCCGGATACCCCGATCTTCTATGACTATATGGACCCGGCACACTACTGTCTATCGATATGCCAACAGGTGCTCCATCCTCCCTACCAAGCGCGGCGGGCCTTTCACACCTCGATCGAAGAAGCCTCGTTACATACGTCGACCACTCAATACGATATGATTTGGGCCTTACAGTCGCTATATGGGCTGACTCCGCAAACACTTCCAAAAGCCGTTAGCACCATCAACAACGCCTTAAACCCCCATCGCGGCACCGTCATTATCATGCTTGCTAAACACGACGCGTTTATTCCTCAAATCTATGAACGCTACACTCGGCTCTACAGCCCACAGAAAACACGGCATTACCTCACAGCCGAACCCGTCCTCGCGGCCCTGAGCACTCAAGCCATGCCTGCGATCGTCCGAGAAATTGACTGCACCCACACCATTTCTATCCGGGATGAATACCGGCTCGAACAATACCTGCAGCAATGCATCATGGATAGCCAACCGCCTGACGGCTGGCGGCATCACCCGCAAATGCGCGACTTCATCGACAGCTTCCGTCACGTCGATGTCTATCGCTTCCCAAATCCCGTATGGGTCATACTCGGAGCCCCCAGTCAATCCGGCCTCGCTGGCCGACGACGACTTCTGACCTACCTGGAGCCAGTCACGACACAGATTGCGGCATAGAGAAAATAGAAAGGCATAAGGAACTGAACAGTTCCTTACGCCTCTTTTATCTCCGTGCAATCTCAAACAAGGCTAGGAAAGGAAGTTTACCAAAAAATAAATTAGTCAAGCTTCATGTGTTTGAAAAAATTTGGTGAATGTTCAGAAGTTTTCTTTTGATGAGTTTGAAATGGTGTTACGCCATCCCCCTCTAACAACCTCTCAGAAGCTTATGAACATGAAGTCCATTGTATTTTCAATTTGTGATGACTCCCAGTGCAATCTCTGAAGTACAGATAAATGAAACGTTGATACGGAATACCCGTTTCAGCTCACACATCAGTAATAAGCAATAACTCAATAAAATTGATGCATTGACGCCTCTAAATAGTGATGCCATGATGCCTTCATGCGAACCACTATTCAAATTGACGATGAACTTCTCGCCCGTCTCGAGGAACAAGGTTGCGCAAACGCATTCCATTTACACGACTCGTGAATCAAATCCTTCGCGGCAGCTTGCAAGCCGACCGTCGCTCGACTGCACGAAAACCAAAGTATCATGAAAAAACCCATCCTTTAGGCACGCCCCTAGTCAGTCTTAACAAGGCCATCGCCTTGGCTGCCTATTTTGAGGATGAGGAAAGTGTTCGGAAGATGGTCATGCGCAAGTGAAAATTGTCGACTTAAACGTGATCCTGTATGCGGTTAACGAAGACGCCCCCCACCATCGTCTCCTGCGGGAATGGTGGGACCGGGCGATCAATGGCGAGG
>BQIY01000035.1 GCA_021604265.1 Nitrospirales bacterium | reverse complement strand
AATTTTTTTGGCCCCAGGGTACCCGACCATCGCGACCACCACCTCTTGAAAGGCTAACCCAAGACTTCGGAGAGTAAATGAGAGTCCGGCCATCACAGGCCACACGGCTAATGACTCTAAGGCACGAGGCATACGGCTCAAGGCCGCACTGCCAATTGGTAGCGCAATGAGTGCGAGAAGCGACGTCATTGCCAGTGGAACGTAAAATTTCAGCAGACGACTCATCGTCAAAGGCAACGACACGGTGTCCTGCTCAGCTTGCATTCGAAGTAAAAGCGGTTGAACTAATCGATTGACAACAGCCGCTTCCGTCAGCACACCCAACGCTACCGCCACGGTCGCCACAACGATTCCGGGAACCGTCCCCCAATAGAGTCCACACCCTAAAATGGAAATATTGACAAATAATCGAAGTGCCGTACCAAGACCAATGGACCGAGTTTGGCCATATCGAATCATGACTCCTTGCTGAAACCGCCGAATAGCGATCGCACCGGTCCAAGGCGTCATGAGCATGAGCCCGATTCGAGCCGGTTCTCGAATTGGCTCAGGAACATCGAGAATATCGGCAACCACCACATCATACAGCGGAGAAAACGCCACAAGGATATGAAGCAGAGTCAGAACGCCCGACATGCGAAACATAAATCGTCGAAGAAACACATATGACGTCCAGTCTCGGGATAACGCCGTTGAGGCCGCCAAGAGCATAATGACCGGAGCCTCGATGATCAGGGCAATCGGAAAGACCACGCCTCCATACGCCGCGAGATGAATCTCGGGGGCAGCCAATCGCGCCATCACGGCGCTCACAATAGGGAGCTCGATGCCCATGAGCACCCAACTCCCAGCTAGAGGCCACCATAATTCAAAAACCTTTCGAAGGCTGATAGACGATTCTGTCTGAGAGAACGTGGTCATTGCTTACACATAAATTTCAACTCACTCAGGGCCTAACGGAACAATAGATTCTCTAGAAGCTCAAAACTCGCGTTCGAGATACGAGGGGTGAGGTACCGAGAAGAATGGTCAAGATCGATACGATGACAGGCCTTCGAGCCGTAAGGCCGTCATTGAAAGAAGATCAAATTGGGAATTGAATCTTGAAAGACGTGTACGCTTACGACCATCCACACCAAGATCAGAATAACACTAATAGGGTCATCTCGGCGAGAGGGAGCAGAACTGAATCCTAGGCGCGAGAAGCGTATGAGACCTCAATGATCTCTTACGCTTCATCTGAAAAAAGGACGGGTCGCATCCGAAGTTGAACTGCAACGCGCAGGGACACACAACGTCGCCACACGGTCAGACCTCGTCGGGACCTTCAGATGCATTGCCTGAACGTGCAATCCTGGAATCACTGGAGTCATCCTGACTCACTGTGGCCAGAACTCGATCCTCTTCATAATGAGGCTTGAGATTATCCACCTCAATTTCAACCGCTTCATCGGGCATCAAACGTTTCAAATCCAATTCCGTGATCCAGCTTTTGACATATTCCCGCATACGTGTCCCTGGCAGGACCTCAATATGAGGAACAATGGCAGAATGATCCCAATCACGCCAATTATGGGCTTGAACATGAAGAGAACGAATAGTTTGATTCGTCTGCTGAATCAATGGTTCCGTTGGCCCTTCAATCGGAATTCTTCGAGATTCGACTAATTTCATGCCCAATTCAGCCTGTTCGGCCAGTTTGATATTCTCGTCAGATGATACCGCCTGGAGACGTTGAGGAATTTTCATCATGTCCCCTTTTCCCTCCAGGACCTCTTGCTGAAAATCATCCGTCAGCGCGACGACAACGCCAATACCGGGATAGCTGACCCTGTCCTGGCCTCCGACTAATCGAGCCAACTCGGCATACGACTTGGCTCGTTGATTCACAGAATACCGGCCGATCACTTCGACTTCATCAACGAGAAGAATCCATCCGGCATACCCGGCCGCTTGGATCATTCGAGAGGCAAATTGAAACCGTTGAGACGCCAATTCAGCCTGTGAAATTTTCCCGAAACTATATCGTCCGGCTATCCCACATTCTTTTAAGTATTTTTTGAGCTCTCCGATTCCAAGTGGATCGCCCGTCCAAAATCGAGCCATACGGTACCCCAACTCCTGATCTGTGCCCATCCGTTCATGGAGAAACAGGGTCGAGGCAAAACGCGGGTCAATCTCACTTTCTGCACTATTGACCCACGTCGAGAAATTTTTATACTTCGGGTCCCAGGAATCGCACTGACTGGCAATTTCCGAAAGCAGTTCACCTTTTTTATCCGGGATGACGGCCGATTCAACCGCCGCATGAAACAGTCGGACTGGATGATACAGAGGCGTTTCCTTGCTAATCACGACTCGACTACAGATAAAATTCGACTCCAGCGCCACATTCTGGAGATATTCCAACACATGGGACTTTCCGCTTCCGAAACTCCCCTCCACAATGAGTCCCTTGGAACACTGATTCGTCGCAATATTCTGTTGAGTCCCTTCCAATAACCGTCGGAAGCGCCATTCAATTTCCCCTTGAGAACATCCTAACGTCTTCACCACATGACGATTTGGAACCCCTGCGCGTAGACCTTCAATCACCCGTCTGGCCATTAATGTTTCGTTTTCGGGACTGGCGGTGATAGCCTCTCCAACGGTCAAAGATGCCAACGAGGGCGCGGTGGGAGACAATCGCACCAGCGGGACCAACGGATTCTGTCGATGCTTGTCTCGCACATCATCCCAAATGCGATGTTTCAGCGCTTCATAACGGTCAATACCCCGCTTGGTATCGGTTAAAAATTCAGGAGGCGCATGTACCACCATCATGAACCCTTCTAATTCATCAGACGTATCGATAAACTGTCGAAGCATATCGTACAGATCGAGAACAGCCGTAGGACTATAATACAATGACCTATCGGGGTCAGATGGCCGTTTGGCGACAAGATAGCGAGAAATATCCAACGTCATGATTAATCCGCGTTTCCCTGCAAGCCGAAGCCAGTGAGTCAGCGACGAGAGTAAATAGCGAGCATTATGGCGAACAATTTTCTGGAAGATCAGCGCTTTTTTCACCCCAGAAATCAAGCGAAGTTCTCCACAGAGCCAGTCTTTCACGGCATTGGCTAACACACGGTCTGATTCTCCACTTTCGAGTTGCGCTAAACACAGCCGGATGACGGCCATTCGAAACTCACGGCACAGATTGGCATCGCTTTCAATGGTCTCTTCCAGCCAGGTCTGAAGGTCACGGCGCAACAATGGCTCCTTCCGGTCATTGAGCGTCGCAACATGGTGCAACGTAAATTCTTTTCGCTGAGAAGGTACTTGGTAGCCATGATCGATCAGGAGTCGCACCACATACTCATACGCCAACTCATCCCAATCTAATTGCTTGGCAACTTTATGAAACAAACGGTCTACCATATGGGCTTTGGTATATCGCGCGTCCACTTTAGCAAATACGAATTCTTCTTGATTGGCGCTGTCCCCTAACTCGTCGGCAAACGATTTATGGCTGTCAGCGTCCGGCAGTACGACAAACTTCACCGTCCCGCCTCCGTCGCGCACATATCCTTGCAAATATTCTCGTCGCGCAAGCTCTACCCACGCTTTTTGATTAATTTCCATAGAGACTAGCGGCTGACCATTGTCCTCATGAATGGGTTCTGACAGAACGGGCTGAGGGTCAGAAACCACCTCGAGGGCCTCCGCAGTCACCAGTGCTTCCTGGAAATTATCTGTCGGGTTCTGGAGTGAATCCAATCCAGTGAGATCATCATCAGACCGGAGTGATTGCAGACGGTTCAATGCATCAATAAGCTTACTCATAACTTACCATTCACACCCTTCCCCACTTCGTGCAAGTGGTTATCTCATGGTTCATGGCTGAAATATCAAAGACATCATCGATCTACATATATTCATCGGAGATTTCTTCATATTCTTAACACTTCCATGCTGTTGCTGATCCCTTCGCATTGCTGTACACATCGCCAATATGTTGCCGGTTAACGACTTTTTCTGCCCAGAAGCATTTGAAAGACACGATACGGGTGACAGGCCATGGACCACCCTTGTCACGATTCGATGTTTTTTCGGACAATGAGCCGATCTTCGGTAGGATTCAAACATTGAAGGAAATGGTATTCAGACAACCCCTCGCAAGATGGCTTCCTGAACCCGACGTCACCGGTCACTGATAGACCGTATATCAGAGGGAGAACAACAATTTACATCAAGAAAGGAAGAAGGAGACGAGGTATGAATAGGATTGAGAGATGTGCGACAAAAACCAATGCCACAGAGAGAAAAGCAAGCGTGAGCTTGAAGATAATACTCTAGGCGTGATGAACTTGATCTTTTCGGCGTGACCAAGAATATCCCGTCACCCAACCGAACCATGAAAGCATCACCACAAAACACGCCAAGAAAATCATCATCATCACAAAGGTTATTTTACTTAGCATTGTCCTCGCCTTTTGAGTTCATGAGCCGTTCAATACCCATTGTCGGAAGAATCAACTAGCAGCTTGAACAAGTTAGTGTCCGTGCCTTTCCTATTATTGTAATACCTCAGACACATATTTGTACATAAGAATGGATCAAACACGAATTCCCAATATAGGCCTTTAAGAAAGCATATCCTATGCCTAAATAAAGAGTTGGCCTAAAAAAAATATTTCGATAGAACTGACATATACCCCCACAACTCAATACTAAAATCGCATACCGCCTTACCAGGAAAAAGAAGACACTTCACATCAAACTGCCAATTCTCCATCCATGGCAATGCCTGATGGTTTGACGGAAACGCCTGCTTTTTGGTCGAGTTCTCACAAATGATGTACGGATCGACATACCTCGAAACAATCTGATAAACCCGACGTTCACATTATTTTCTCTAACAATGCACAGGCTTCAGGAAAATCATCTTGACAACTCAGGCTCAAATCTTTGAGTCCTGCATCGAATTGCTGAAGTCGAAAATATGACAATCCACGGAGGAAATAGGCATGAGCTTTTCTTGTTCCAGCCAAACCTAACTGTAAAGCCTCAGACACATCATGAATCACGCGTTGAGAGGCATTCATACTTGCATGCACCCGTCCTCGAAAAAAAAGGTCGTTCGGCCGTTGGAGGTTTCCTGGCTGTGATACCTGAAGAACTCTATTAATATCTGAAATCGCTTGAGTGGGGTCGTTGAGCTGAAAATAGAGAGAGGCGCGCTGGCGATAACAATTATGCAATTCTCGACTATCATGTGTTGTGTGATCGGTACGCAAAAAGATTTGAATCAATCGAGAAAATTCCGTAAGTTGCTGTTGATATCGCGTCACTGAGGCATGGCCTTGAGAACAGACCTGATAGCGTTGGTCTGGAGCAAGCGCCATGGTGTTACGTTTTTTACGGCCGGACGGATCCGTCCCGTTCACAAATGTTGAGGGCTTACTCCGGCCGGGAAGAGGATTTTCAGTCAGGGCATGCCCGGGCTCCTTCTCAACAAGAACACTGGATACCCTATCATTCTTTTCCTTAGATTGTTCGTTCACTCCATGCTTATGTTCCTCAGCTAACATGCTCTCAGTTTCTACAGGAACACGATTTTTTTTTACTTG
Organism: Nitrospirales bacterium; assembly: GCA_021604265.1. Next base: position 5,391 of record BQIY01000035.1, on the reverse strand, counting down.
AGACTCTGAAGGCTCTTTCCTCAGTACCAACTTCGATATGGTGTTCGACGTTCTTGCCCCATTCTCTGCGGTCGAAGGCTTTCCTTTATCAGCGACAGCGAACCTTGCTAAGGTTTTGTCTTCATCTGAATGCAAGCGTCCTGTTTTTTCGCGACGATCCAGTGACGATTTCTTCTGCACCACAACGTCTTCCGTCATTATTTCATTTGGAGCAGAGCGAGGCTTCCTAGCGCTAGGCTCTTTTACTAAATCCGGACCTTGGTCAAACATTTTCTCCTGCAGAGCACCGATAGGCTTCAAGCGGTCATCAGGCACTGTCGGGACAGACAAACTCGGCAATGGTATTTGGGTGATTGTTTCATTTGTTGTTTCTTGCACATCGTTCACTGTCTTCGCTGTGATTGTAGGAAGAGACGGTTTGTCTTCCTCATGAATCTCTGGATGTTCCTGTATCACAGAAACATCATCGCTAGAGACGATAGGGCCGTTCTTTACCTTATCCACCAACTCATCGCCTTGCTCTGTCCTCAGTTCCGGAGGAGCGTCTGCGACTTCTTTCTCACTCGAATAACCCGGTACGGCTATCGCCTCAATGCCGGGGAACGGCACCTGAGAAATCTCATACCATTCAGAAATCTCCGTCTGTTGAGTCTCTCCATTCCCCCAAAGAGCTGATAACGGTTCGTCCTTTACGAGCACGTTCGGCATTTGAGGACCAACCGTGACAAGAGCGTCTAAGTCTCCTCTCATAGTATTGGGCAGTTCCGGCCTAACCAATCCTAAAAGCTGTCCACTATCTTGTTCTAATATTTGAATATCTGAATACTCCATCGCTGTAGCGTCTTTCACAACAGGCGGTATATCGTCAGAAATCTCAGGGCGCTCCCCTTTTTCCTCTCTTAAACTCAACAAATGAGAGTTTTTGGCGATAGGGACGCTGGTATCTAGAGAATGGAAGGCACCATGTTCAAGTTTGGTCGTTCCCTGGGCAGTCCAACGTTCACTGTGTTCAACGCACCCCCCAAGCAAAATCGTAGACCAAATAATCAAGAAGAGGCATCTTTGGCACAATTTCGCGTTCACACACATTTTTATCGTCTAACGTAGAGCCATATGCCTCAAACATCGTCAGTTATCTACAAATAGCTATAGCTCCGCTCATTGATTGAACGGAGCAATACGGACATGGGCAGACTGTCCCACTTCATGTATCGGTTATTTTTAAAAAAATCTAGAAACGAAAGAGGTGAGTATGAGCAAGCCCTTCTCAGTTACACAATTTCAAACACAATGAGAAGGAAGAAGCGAATCGACAACGAGTGCGTCATTCGACAAAGTACGGCTCATGACAGAACGATTAACACGATAGCTTTCAGAACGGATCGCTCAACACATTTTCCGCATAACAAAGAATATGGCGAAGGCCTCTTGATCTCTCAATGACAGAAGTCCAAGTTCACCCAGCGTCATGATCGACTTCAAACAGTGGAATCTATTTGAAATAGCGATCGGAAAAGGGTTCACGACATTTCATCATGCTTTAATTTTCAGCATACTCCACGTGTGGCTCATCAAGCGCTAAGAGACACAACGTCTTCAATAACAGACGGTTGGCGGCCTCAGGTTCGCCATAAATGCTTTCCACCATTTTCTCATACCGCTGCTTTCGGTCGAGTCCTTGGGCCAGCCCAAGGAGACGAGCGGTGTTGTCTAGAGTATGGACACCCATTTGGCTGGCTAATGACGTTTCCGTATTCTTAGGGACAAGTAAATTTCGCATTGGAACATCCTCTCTTGAAATAGTGATTGAATTCACATTTCTTCTCTAAGAGAGCAAGCACAATGCCATCGGGATAGTTCACGAGAGCGCAAAAGACCATGAAGGTTTTTCCTTCAAAATCAATGTCTTTCACTCAAACAGACCGAGACACCCCATAGACGTCTTCCGTTCTACTGCCTGTATCTAGAAAGATAATCCCTGTATCTATTTGGATTTTGACAGTCTGGTCAAAAATATGACAGGACGATTATTCCGAGTACATGTTGGGGATTCAAAGCGTCTGGAGCTATGGCAACGTGTTTAGCCACTTATTGGACAAGGAAGGAAGAAGGAAACACCACGTTGTGTCGACAAGTAAAAATTACAGGAAATTAAGAGGATTCTCAGGACGAAACACTCACGTCAAGTATGCATCAATAGACTAACTAGAATTTTCAATCTTGGCAGACTCGGCATTCACCAACATCTATATTATTTTTCTACTTCATTAGTACGGGTATAGACAATTTCCATCATACGATATTCTTGCCCATTTTGGTCTAAGCTGAACATCTCATATCGATGATGATTTTCATCAACAAACGTAATGACCCCGCGGTAGGCCCGCTGCCCCATCAGGGCATCCGTATACAATCCCTGGTCGGTGAGCGTCTTCTGGCTGTGGTCATAGGTCCCTTCGCCGGTCATCATGCCTGTTCCCATATTGTCCATCCACACGGTTTGATATTTTCGTTTTTTGTTATCAAACCCTGTAAACCCCAGCCCGTCAAACGGCTGTCCCATCGATAGACCTTTTGAACTATGCTGAAGATAACGGCCACCCATCAGCCACTTGGTTTCACTCGTCCCCTTTGAGACCTCTGGAACACTGCCGGGCTTCATCCACCACTTCACCACATGACTCCAAGTGCCCACCAACGGATTTAACACTTCATGATTGTCACCTGGAGACGCATACGCCTGCCATTTGGCCATCATCGTCTCCATCGCAGAATCCATGGCCTCAGGCTGTGCCATTTTTTGCTGAGAAGCATCTCCCCCATACCCGACGCTCGTAAACACGAGACAGAGACTGATGGCTCCGCATACCCCAATGATTGCTCGTTGAGAAAAACATGGCTTCATGAACTTACCTTTCTCTATGTGAGTGACATCTCAGATGATAGGCTGCATTCCTGATTTCTCGACCAACAAATCTTGACACACCACAGAAAAAACCACAATCCCTCCCCTTTCTATCAATGCTTTCCCGCAGCGTCCCAGGACATCATTTCACATCGTGTTAAGCCGGATGCCCCATCAAACTTTGCACAACTTCTCGCGAATCCCCAGATGGCGTGTTGTCTCGAATCCAAATAATCTGTCTCTCTCACTTACCGTTGCTTACCGCTTCTGTTCAATTTTAGCCCAGGAGTCACGTAAGGCAACGGTCCGGTTGAACACGAGCTGGTCTTGCGTGGTATCAGGGTCCACACAAAAATATCCTTGCCGCTCAAATTGGTACTGAGATCCAGGCTTGGCACCGGCAAGACTCGGTTCGACTTGGCAATTGCTCAAGATGTGCAACGAGTCAGGATTGAGGGATGAACGAAAATCAGCTTCATGCTTCTCATCAGCAGGATTGGCTTGCGTAAACAACGGTTCATAGAGCCGGACTTCTGCAGGCACCGCATGCGCAGCGGAAACCCAATGAAGTGTGCCTTTCACTTTTCGACCGGCTTGCGACATGCCGCTTCGGGTTTCCGGATCGTAGGTACAATGCACTTCAAGCACCTCTCCGGTCTGATCATCTTTCACGACACGTTCGCATCGAACGATATAGGCGTATCGGAGACGAACCTCTTGCCCGGGGGTCATACGAAAAAACTTTTTCGGCGGATCTTCCCGAAAGTCATCCTGCTCGATATAGAGTTCACGTGAAAAGGGAACGGTTCGTGACCCTGCAGCGGCATCTTCCGGATTGTTCACGGCACTCATGTCTTCCACCTGACCTTCTGGAAAGTTATCAATGATCACCTTCAACGGATGTAACACGGCCATCACGCGAAGGGCCCGCCGATTCAAATCTTCACGTATGGCATGTTCCAACGCAGGCATTTCAATCGTCCCATCCCGTTTGGCCACTCCAATGTTGTCGCAAAAACTTCGAATAGATTCCGGTGTATAGCCTCGGCGACGCAAGCCTTTGATCGTCGGCAAACGGGGATCGTCCCATCCGGCCACATGACCACCTTCGACTAACTGCAGCAACTTGCGCTTACTCATTACCGTATAGCTGAGATTCAATCGGGCAAATTCAATTTGCCGGGAGACACAGGAAACCTCACAAGATTTCAGCACCCAATCATAGAGCGGACGATGATCCTGAAACTCTAGGGTACACAATGAATGGGTAATGCCTTCCAGTGAGTCCGAGAGCGGATGAGCAAAGTCATACGTTGGATAGACGCTCCACGAACTGCCAGCCCGATAATGAGGAACACGTCGAATACGATAGAGCGTCGGGTCCCGAAGATTGATATTCGGAGAGGCCATATCAATTTTGGCTCGAAGCACATGCGCCCCATCTTCAAACTCTCCTGCACGCATTCGTGCAAAGAGATCACAGTTCTCTTCAATGGAGCGGATTCGATGAGGGCTGTCGATCCCGGGCTCTGTTAAGGTGCCACGATTTGCGCGAATCTCGTCCGCCGATAAACTATCCACATAGGCATTCCCATCCTGAATAAGCTTGATGGCCAATTGATAGAGACGGTCAAAATAGTCAGAGGCGTGATAGAGCCGATCGTCCCAGTCAAACCCCAACCATCTAATATCTTCTTGAATGGACGTGGCGTAGTCGACATGTTCCTTGCTGGGATTGGTATCATCGAACCGGAGATTACAAAGCCCTTGCTGTTCGTCCGCCACACCAAAATTCAAACAGATCGATTTGGCATGACCGATATGAAGATGGCCATTGGGTTCGGGAGGAAATCGAGTATGGACATGTCCCTTATGTTTTCCCTCCTGGACATCTTGCGCAATCATGGTACGAATAAAGTCTTGGGATCTTGAAGAACTGTCCGCAGTCATATTACTCCTTTTCTGAGAACCAATTGTATCTCTCAAACCTTGACGGCTTCATACGCCGTCCTGTAATTCAGCCATAGTACCGTATTTAATCTTGATGCAGAAACTCCAATCAAGAAATGTCCACCCTTTCTGACAAACACGAGGCTGTGACGACAATCCAACGACGAAGACTCTGGTGGTGGCTGCTGGGACTTGCGATACTCCCCGTCGCCGCATACGGCTGTTTCCCATGGATTGCCGCCACCGCGCTCACAGAAGGCTTGAAACAACAAGGGTTCAAGCACGTCTCAATTCAACTCGGATATCCGACAACTCAGGCGCTGACTATCCACAGGTTCACATTTGAAAGAGATATCGCTGAAGAAACCTACCAAGGCGCCTTCAAGAACATCGAATTTGCATACCACCTTTCTCAACTCTTTAACGGGCATGTCTCACACATTACCATCGAAAGTGGAGATTTCATCATTAAACCCGCTTCCGCTATCTCCGCAATCAAGAAAGAACGAACTGGCCCTTCGTCATCACAAGACCCA
>BQIY01000034.1 GCA_021604265.1 Nitrospirales bacterium | reverse complement strand
CATCAACCGTGGAGGCTCCAGTGGCCATATTGCGCGTGTATTGTTCATGCCCTGGCGAGTCCGCGACGATGAACTTTCGCTTGTCAGTCGAGAAAAACCGATAAGCGACATCAATTGTGATGCCCTGTTCGCGTTCGGCCTGCAGACCGTCAACGAGTAACGCGTAATCGATGTCACCATGCTGCGTCCCTACGCGCTTGCTTTCAGATTCCAATGTGGTGAGTTGATCGTCAAAGACGAGCTTTGAGTCCCATAGTAATCGGCCGATGAAAGTGCTTTTCCCATCATCCACACTTCCGCAGGTCATGAAACGCAACAACCCTAGCTCTGCGTTTGTCGTACAAGAGGATTCAGGTTGATGACTGATTTCGTGTGAATCGGAAGCCATTAGAAATACCCCTCTTGTTTTTTCTTTTCCATGGAGCCAATGGCGTCACGATCAATCACTCGTCCTTGACGCTCAGAAGTCCGGGAACATGCCATTTCGTTGATGATTTCCGGTAAATTGCTCGCCGTGGATTCAATGGCTCCCGTCAGGGGGTAACAGCCGAGCGTGCGAAACCGGACGGACCGCAAGACCGGTTTTTCATCAGGAAGGAGAGGAAGTCGGTGATCATCGACCATCAACAGCATGCCATCCCGTTCAACCACGGGCCGCTCTTTGGCAAAATACAGGGGCACGACAGGAATATCTTCCTGATAGATATATTCCCATACATCCAGCTCCGTCCAATTTGATAACGGAAACGCTCGAAGGCTTTCACCCCGTCGGATTCGAGCATTAAAAATATTCCACAATTCTGGACGTTGATTTTTCGGATCCCAGCGATGCGTCGAAGTCCGAAATGACAACTTACGTTCTTTAGCACGTGAAGCTTCCTCGTCTCGCCGCGCCCCGCCAAATGCCGCATCATACCGATACTTCTCCAGTGCTTGCTTGAGCGCTTCGGTTTTCATCACATCCGTATAGACCGACCCGTGGGTCAACGGGCTGAAACCTTGCTCGATCCCTCTCTGATTGCTATGGACAATCAGGTCGAGCGCATAATCTTTTGCAATCTTATCTCTGAATTTGATCATTTCCGAAAATTTCCATTTCGTATCGACATGGAGAAGCGGGAACGGTAATTTCGAGGGATAAAATGCCTTACGGGCGAGATGCAATAAGACTGACGAATCCTTGCCTATCGAATAGAGCATCACTGGATTTTCACATTCCGCAACGACTTCACGAAATATATAGATACTTTCTGCTTCTAACTGCTGCAAATGAGAAAACATTGAGGCGTCCCGCATAGGACGCTTAGGCTCTTTTACAGAGGATAACATGATCACCTCACGAAATTATGAAGAAGGGTAGTGTTGGTTGAGATAGAAATTTTTCACTTAATAAGCTATAAGACTTGACTAAGTATGTTGGGGTTTTTGTTAAGGGGAAGATCTTATCTCTACAATTTCACAATTGATTTTTTCTGCAATCTCTAGAATCAGAGGGTTCAGTCATAAAGAAAGCTGAAATGGTAATTTTTTATTGTAATTCTCACAGGGACACAGCCAAAATGTCACACTTCGGCTCACTCAGATGCTATCGCTTATTTCTAGAGCAAAATTTTATCTAAGAAGAGATCTTAAAGTCGATAACTATTTCTATTCCTTACGCTTTCCGGTCTTACAGAGTCAATAGTAATCGTCAACACCGTTTCTCAGTGGACCACGAGCATGACATGACCAAACACGTTTAAAAATCAACTGAAATCCACAGCAACACGACAGGGCTACCATCAGCACACGCTTCGATCATATCAGTAATTTCAATTAGGCATAAAACTGTACAAAACTCGCGTTCGATCTTAGGTGAAAGGCGGGGTGACGACAGTCGTAGCCACAACAATCCAAATGTGCCAGTTCCTACAATATGTATGACTATCTCTAATAGCCTAAAGAATATCCGATGCGTTCACCATATTTTTTCCCAACGGTTGGACTCACAAGCTACTGGTAATTCTCAATGCCATGCTAAAGACAAGCTCGTCATGGGAGGCAAGCTAATGGCGCATAGGCCACTTGAGATTTGTAACAGGTGTTGCCTCGTAAAGTCCGTATTTTTAAGCCCCCTACACATAATCACCATATTTCAAAATTCTGAAATGAGCAAGGGAGAGATCAGACTCCATTACTGAAATTGGAGCCACGCTGGACTGGAAGAAATACGCTATTTTTTTGGATTACACCTCATCCGACCTTTACATGAGACTCTGTGACCCCAGCCGTGTTTATGCTCCACAACGCCTAAGGAGATTTTCTTGGATAACCAGGAATCCTACGGGTTTCTGCGAAATTTTTCATCTGCTATGCTTCTAATGGTTGAGTGTGATATTGATGGGGTTCATTCCTTCTAGGCTGGATGGGGGAACAGGAAACTTAAGTAATAAAAGACATCAGGAAACTGAGGATGTATCCACTTATAAACTCCCTTTTAAACTTAGCACTTATCATCGTGCTCACTACTCCTTCATGGTTTGACACAGTTTAATATTTACAAAGGAGACAGCGAAATGAAGACTTTGTTATGTCGGTGGCCACGTCCCAGAAAAGTGCGATGTAAGGGGATGACAAAAAAGTGCCTATTTTTAGTAACGGCTATGGGAGTGGTTCTTGGTTGGTTAGCACCTGTGTGGGCTGTTCCGATTCAACCTGGCTTTCGACTTGATATCAAACAAATTAACAATTTCGATAACCTGCAAATAGGAGAAGGGTTACTGAAAACCCAAATCGAGCAGCTATCGACCAACCCTATTCTTTTTAATACAGTTGGTTTTCCGAGGAGACGGATTGAGGGCTTAACACTTGACACCAAGGTCTTCCTCGACGAGACAAAGAAGTTATTCACCTATGTCCAAACGCTAAACTTCGGCCCAGAGGATCCTACGTGTAATACGCCTGCCAATCCATTTTGCGAGGATCCATTTTTCGAGGATGATATTTTTCTTACCGACTTCATAACACCGTCTGTGCCAGGAGAAATAGCACCACAAACCTTCGGAGTTTCCTTTAGTGATTTAGCCGTAGTTAATGCCGGGAGAGGCCTAATCCCTGCCTCTTCGCCTTTCTCGTCAGCACCCGCTAACTATTTGGCTGGATTTCGAACTGCCCCTGACAATCGGCTTATATGGTATGGAGCCAATCAAATTCGTCCTATCACCCCACGTTTAACATCATTCATTCCAAATGACGAGCCAGACTTACTTCTTGCCAGAGGGGAAATCGACTTTTTCTTTGTTACCCCATCAACTACACCTATAGGTATGGTAAATTACGAAATTGAGTTTTTCGAAGAGTTACCAGGAGACATAGGCACTGCTACGGCTTTGGGGTTGGGACCCGTTCAGCCCATACCCGAACCATCCACGGTCGTCTTGTTAGGAACTGGATTAGCTGGACTCACGGTCTGGCGAAGAAAAAGATACAAGAATGAGTAAATAACTCTACTCCCAAGGCCGGTTTCACCTCTGAAGAGCCTGACTATGCATAGGGATTGGGCGTTCGGATATAAACGCCTTGGCTTGTAACGGATTGTGTGCAAAGGAAAAGCATTCTTTTCAATCGCGGTGCGTGAGTACGACGCCCACGTTGTTGCATAATTCTACGAAAAACTCGGAATAACTATGCCAGTCAACGCCAAATTGAAGTATAGATCTGGTGACAAGGGTGGACCATCAGGTTTTTCAATGACTTAAGTACTCCCTAGTGTACTCCCAAGGCGAACCTCATCGGTTCACATTCCATTTGTCCCTTTAGTTTTATCTTTCCCTCCACATGTTTAAGAAATATCAATCCGCGACCAGGGATTCAGGGTTAAGTGTACTGACAGAACTCTTATCCTGAGGAAGAGAATAATCCTGCCTTCCTCATGGCCTTCTCATGAGATACCATACGATCCTTACAAAAATTCTCATCGTCACGGTCCCGCTATTCAGGGTTGGAGTGTGGTGAGTATGCGTGCGAATGCTCTAGAAAAATCTGGAAGGAGTGGAATAATTTCATCCCAACGAGAAAGCAGTGAAACAAATAAATACTCTGCCTTTGCTTTAGCTCTCTACATGAAGCGAGTGCTTTGCCCGCTATTTTTGTAATCTTAGCTTGATGATTGACCTGGAATCTCAGGATAGTCTACACGTGCATACAGTAAGTCCCGGCTTTTATACTCTTCAATATCCTCATACATTGTGACGGCTGCCGTCCCCATATGCTCTATCCACTGCTTATGCCCGGCCCCTTTTATCCGTATGAGATAAAGGCCTGAATGAACGTCGTTCGCATTGCGGTTATCCAAGACCCAATAGCAGCCATCTTCCGTGGGGAATGCTGCTGTCCATTCGCTGCCTTTTTGAGAATCGGCTGCACCTGTGCGATACGCTTCATTCATCTGTTTACAGAATGACTCAGCATCAGCCGTGCAATCAAATGTTTGAATACGATGAGCCGCACCGTTCAGAACATAAGACCGGCCCGTTCCAAGTGGAGTCTCAACTTTGTAAGGCCCATCCATGATGATGTCACTCCTTCAATCGCTCAAAAACTCGTTAAAAGGTAAATGGGCAAGGATATGATAAACCTGTTGCCATATCAGTCATATGGCTCTAGTGATACGATAGGATATGAATTATCCATGTATTCATACTCGTGAAACACACAACTTACCTCTGGCTCAACTCGATTGTGCTGACTTCCTGTCCTTTTCAGTCCTCAGTTGAGTGAAGGTCTCGTGTCCCAAATATCGTTCCAGTTTTTCACTGAGATCCGTTGAAAGGCGCTCCATTGCGGCCATACGGCAAAGTTGCATTTCCATTTTGGTTTGTAAGTCCAGACGATGGCGCCTGAATTCTTCAAACGCCCCAACCATTCGTGAAGCCACTTGGGGATTTTTTTGATCAAGCTCCATGAGAAAGTCTGCAACAAATGCATACCCGGATCCATCTTCCGCATGAAAACCTTTGGGGTTACCCTGAGAGAACCCCCCATAAAGAGCCCGCATTCTGTTCGGCGTGGGAGTTTGAAAAGCTTCATGCTCTGAGAGGTCTTTCACGATCGTTAAAACATCATCTGCTTGTGATCTCGCCAATGCTCCAACCCACTTATCAACAACTAACGCATCACGTTCAAATTGATAGTAAAAATGCTGTGTGACGCCGTCCCGATATGATTGGGCCTCACCCATATTGATGATGATGTTCAGCGCAGAATATCGGTCTGTCATATTATTGGCTTGACTATATTGCTTGACGGCTAGCTTGGCCACTTCAGCATCTCCTGAATGCGAGACATACGCAAGTGCGGTGTTTTGTAGACTGCGGCGGCCAACATCTTCACGAACATACGGCTTGCCGGGATCATAACTTGCGTTGTACGCCTCCAGAAATTCGTCGTGCAACTGACGCCCAAGTGTTTCTAAAAATATCTTACGGACGGCCAGTATGGCATGCGGATCAATGATGTCCCGCTGGGGCGCTAATTCATGATAGACAGGCAGGCTTAAGGCCAAACTCAGGAGCGCCCGATCCATGTCGGTTCGTTTCAACATACGACGAAACGAATCCAGAATCTCGTCGCCAACTCGGACCTCTTGTCCCTGTTCATAGCAATCGATCTGTTCCAAGAGTTTCGTGGTGAGAAGTCTGTTTCCAGCTTCCCACTGATTGAATCCGTCATGATCATGCACCATCAAATGACGCAATTGGTCGTCTGAATACGGAGCATCCAGTTTGACCGGGGCAGAAAAGTGGCGGAACAGCGAAGGCACAGCGTCAGGTGGAACATGCTCAAAGGTAAACGTCTGCTTCGCTTGCGTGAGTTCCAGAACATTCTGCATGATGTCCTGACCTGCAGGGCCAACCAGCCCAAACTGTATCGGAATATGTCTGGGTTGACCATTTGACTGACCGGGTATCGTCGGAACAACTTGTTCAAACGTGAAGGTAAAGTTTTTCGCTGTCTTATTATAGAACCAATTAGCCTTTACTTCAGGCGTGCCGGCTTGTGTATACCACAGCATAAACTGGCTGAGGTCACGGCCAGAAGCCTCTTCCATACAATGCACCCAATCTTCAACCGTGACCGCTTGTCCGTCAAACCGATCAAAATATAAATCCGACGCTTTGCGAAAATCTTCCTTTCCCAAGAGTGTCTGCAACATTCTATTCAGCTCCGCGCCCTTGTTATAAACGGTTGCCGTATAGAAATTATTGATGGTGACGAACCGATCCGGCCGCGGCGGATGCGCCATCGGCCCCGTATCTTCAGGAAATTGACTCATCCGAAGACTTCGGACATTGGCAATACGATTCACCGCTTGTGATCCCATATCACCGGAAAACTCTTGATCTCGAAAGACCGTCAGCCCTTCTTTTAAACACAGCTGATACCAATCTCGACAGGTAACGCGATTGCCGGTCCAATTGTGAAAATATTCGTGTGCCACCACACCTTCCACGCCTTCATAGTCGGCATCGGTGGCTGTAGAAGGATGCGCCAACACATATTTGGTGTTGAAAATATTGAGAGACTTATTTTCCATAGCCCCCATATTGAAATCGTCAACTGCCACAATATTGAACAGATCAAGATCATATTCACGACCATACACCTCTTCATCCCATTTCATGGATTTTTTCAGCGAGGCCATGGCATGCCCAAGCTTATCGAGATCTTTGGCCTCAGCCCAAATGCGCAACGCGACCTGACGACCGCTTGTAGTCACGAAGGTATCTTCGAGACATGCTAACGTTCCACCGACAAGGGCGAACAAATAGCTGGGCTTGGGAAACGGATCTTCCCACACCGCGTAATGACGCCCATCAGTCATGTGTCCTTGATCGACGAGGTTGCCGTTTGAAAGGAGGACCGGGGCAGTGGTTTGATCAGCGATAATCTTAGTGATGTAGGTCGCCATATTATCCGAGCGGTCGAGGAAAAAGGTTATTCGCCGAAATCCTTCGGCTTCACATTGCGTACACCAGTTGCCGCCTGATTTAAACAGCCCTTCAAGTGCCGTATTCTGCTCAGGGTGAATTCTGACGAGCGTGTCGACCGTAAACGTATCCTGCGTGGGTTGGAGAGAAAGCGACTCGTTATCCACCACGTAGCCTTCTGCCACATTCGCGCCTTTGTCGATCTTCTCGCCATTCAGCTTCACGGCGAGTAATTCCAATTCTTCGCCATCAAGAACGAGAGGATTCTGGTGCATACCATTTTTTACAACTTGGAGCTCGGCGCTGACCAACGTTTCCCCATCACGGAGATCAAAGGTCAAGTCAACGTGCGTAACCCAGTAATCAGGCTGCTGATAATCTTTCAAATATTTCACGGAATGTTCTTCAGACACGGCTTCATCTCCTATTTTATATGCGAACGCTCGACTCTCAGCGAACGAACAAGTAATAACTGCCAGTATTATTTTGTGGTAGAGGGATTATCGCCTGGATGAGTCGATCCGGTAGCATGAGCGGCATGCCGAAGCGCATCGAGGCGTTGAGCATAACGATGACCCGGCCTGATCAGGCGAAGTACGCCAAGCCCTTCAAGAACTTCGGTGACATGTGGCTGCATGCCGACAAAAAACAGGTGCTGTTTGTGCGCTTGAATAATCCGCAGCATATCTTCAATAGCCATGGCCGACGTGCCGTCGATGACTGGGACATCCGATAAATCCAGCACACAACTCGTGAATTCTTTGAGCCCCGGAACGGTCTCAATCCGTCTAACCATGTGTTTGGCCGACCCGAAACTCATAGGTCCATCCACATGAATCAACACAATTTTTCCGGCGTTCTGATCTAAGACGGCCTTTTCCTCCGGCGTGAGGGGTGACTCTTGATGCCCTTCCGTGATCACGCGCATATTCGCAAGCTCAAGATCAGCCATTTCTTTAACAAACAAGATACTCGCTAATACCACACCGACCCCGACTGCCGTGATCAAATCAACGGCTACCGTGATAAACAAGACCACAGCCATAATGATGACGTCGGCACGCGGCGCTTGAAAGACATGCCGAAGGAACCGCCAATCGATGATATCGACGCCGACCTTGAGCAAAATACCGGCAAGGACCGCCAAGGGAATTAGTTCGGCCAACGGCCCTAACCAGAGTAGTGTGGCCAACAGAACCAATCCCATCAACATCCCGGATAAGGGCGTACGGCCGCCGGATCGAATATTCGCAACCGACCGCATGGTCGCACCCGCGCCAGGCAAACCGCCAAACAAGCCTGAAACCACATTTCCAATCCCTTGGCCGATCAATTCTCGATTGGAGTCATGTTGGGTTCTGGTCATATTGTCACACACCAGCGATGTCAAAAGACTGTCGATCGCGCAGAGAAAGGCAATCACAAAAGCCTCTTCAATCATGACGGTCAGCGCATCAATTCGAAAATTCGGAATGAGTAACGCAGGGAACCCTTGCGGAATATCACCAATAACCGGCGCTTGAGGAAAAAAGAATACCGCCAACGGCGTACAGACAAGAAGGGCGAGTAATGATGGCGGAATGAACTTCCCGATAACAGCCGGCGTCAAATAGACGATGGCTAAAGCAAGCCCCCCTAACATGGCTGCTTGGGCCATCGGCGTACTCACGACATGGGGAAGCGCGGTGAGATTTTCCACCACTCCTCCGCTTGATTCATGACCCAATAGCGGAGCTATTTGGAGAATGATGATAATCGCTCCGATTCCGCTCATAAATCCTGAAATGACCGGATACGGAACGAGACTAATATACTGCCCGATACCAAAAGCTCCCATGAGCATCAGAATGATACCCCCCATGATGACTGTGGTAAACACAATGGAAGGCTCATCGGCAAACAGGGTATACATCCCGGCAAAGACGACCGTCATGGGACCCGTGGGGCCTGACGCTTGTGACGGGGTTCCCCCGAATACTGCGGCAAAAAACCCGATAAAAATGGCGCCATACAACCCGGCAACCGCCCCGGCTCCCGACGCCACACCGAAGGCAAGGGCAAGCGGAAGCGCAATGACAGCGGCCACAACACCACCAAACACATCGCCGCGTACATTATTCAAGTGCAGACCGTAGATGAATGTTGATGCCATAGCGTTCCTTTACTTGTTTAGACAGTTGGTAGGTAGGGGGATAAACTTCTACGGGAGTCCAGACGCAAAACGTCTGTCATGCATGAATATAAGAATACAAGAGATCATCCGTCAGCGAAAGTCTGACACGTCACAGAACATACTTGCGATGAACATTCGTAACACGCACTCCCACAAGTGTATTGGACATGTGGGAAACGACTCTCAACCAAGCACTGAGTCCAGCATGCAACATCAGGCTGATCAATCCGCAAGAAGCATCATGCGACACAGAATGTAAGTCGCAATGATTATTGCAAATAATAGTAGACATTTATCATTTTTCATCTCATAGTGATGCATATCCCCCTCGCTTTTCTATTCACCCTAAACGAGGAGTGACGCGCAATGGATCAATTAGAACAGACCACCGGTTGGGTTCGTGACTTTATTCTCATGTATGGCCCGAATCTCGTACTAGCTCTCATGACCCTGATCATCGGGTGGTGGCTCGTACAACGAGTCGTGAAAATCGTCACCCATACAATGGAACGAAGCCAAGTTGAAGTAACGTTACGAGGGTTCTTGAGTAATATGGTTGGAATCCTCCTGAAGGCTCTGCTGGTAATCAGCGTTGCGTCGATGATCGGCATTGAAACCACGTCGTTTATCGCCATGCTTGGGGCCGCCGGCCTAGCCGTTGGACTTGCACTGCAAGGAAGTTTGGCGAATTTTGCCGGTGGTGTCTTGGTCCTCTTTTTTCGGCCGTTTAAAGTGGGCGACCTGATTGAAGCACAGGGGTTTTTAGGAGTCGTCAAAGATATTCAAATTTTTGTGACGATCCTCACGACCCCCGACAACCGACGGATTATCATTCCCAATGGGCCATTATCAAATGGCTGTATTACAAACCTCAATGCCGAACCCCATCGCCGAATTGACATGACATTCGGCATTAGTTACGGGGATGATGTCTTGAAAGCCAAAGATGTCATTCATCAGGTGATCGCCAACGATGAGAGGATACTTCAATCTCCGGCACCCGATGTGTATGTATCCGAGCATGCAGATAGTTCAGTAAACTTTGCCGTGCGCCCTTGGGTCCGCCCCGAGCATTATTGGGCTGTCTATTTTCATATGCATGAACAACTCAAACTGACTTTCGATCGAGAAGGTATCAGTATTCCGTTCCCGCAACGGGATGTGCATCTGTTCAAAGAAGCCGTGCCAGCCTAAGCCGTGCATCTTTTCCGCGAGACAAGCGTATGACAGGGGGCTCTGATCAGCCTCCTGTCCGTACATCATCAATGCTGTCCTCTTCCAATTTTCTCGATTTCCTTATACATTGAAAGCACGAGAACATTGAGAGCCCGGGCTTTTTTGCGCTGACAGCTATACGCATCTTTCTTACGATGTCTTGTTCTCTGCTACTGAAGGTGTGCGTTGACTTCTTTCCTTTCCTGAGAGATTGCATGACCACGATCGCCCGCGCATGTCTGATCGCCATTCTTCTCGTTGTCGAGACTCTCTCGCTAGACTATTCCTCTGCGCAAGTAGCCGAAATCGATTCCGGAGATCGGGAACAACAGGCTGAAGACCATCTCCGGTTAGGCATTGATTTTTTCTTGACCCACGAACTGGACATTGCCATCGATGAATTTCGAGAGACTGTTCGATTACGGCCTGGCTACGCCGAAGCGCAGTACAATCTTGGCGTTGCGCTTGCCAAGAGTGGAGATTTGACTGGAGCCATCGCCGCCTGGGCACAAGCGCAACGCCTGAATCCGGGTCACGTTCCGACCCATTTCAATCTTTCCGCTCTTGTCTCGTATAACTATGGCGTAAACTTGCTTCGTCAGGGTCAACTTGACAAGGCAATGGACGAATGGAGCACGGCATTGCGTATCCAACCAAATTTCGCCGAGGCACACTATGCGGAAGGTCTTGGATATTTGGAAAAAGGAAACGCTCTCCAAGCCATG
>BQIY01000033.1 GCA_021604265.1 Nitrospirales bacterium | reverse complement strand
CAAAAAGTTGCATTAGGCGAAGCCAACACGAAAGCTGCACAAGTCTTGCCTGATTTATCAAGTCGTGAATTAGCGACAGTCATTCCATTAGCCATTCTCGTCCTGTGGATTGGACTGTACCCCGGCCCCTTAATGGAAATGATGGATGCCAGTGTGACCAATCTTGTCAATCACATGGCCAACATATCACCGCAGACTGCGATGATTTCAGGTAGATTATGAAATATCTGAGATGTTCATGGTATACTATCCACAGTGAAGAACGTTTTTATTTGTTTTTTGAACCTTGACAACTAGCCAAAGAGTGATTAACTGTAAAGCATGACACAACCTCGGCCCCTCACACATGATGAAAAAAAGGCATCGGAAGCTGCATTCCGAGGACTGCCATTTAATCCAAAGTGGTCTCAGTCTGCAAAAGCCGTCTATGACGGAATTCTGGCCACGTTGGATAAGTCACCGATGACGACGACCGACATAAATTCAAACACTGAAACGTTTGAAGAATCAAGAGAATTGGTCCCGGTGCCAATGAATGAAGTCGATGTGGCAACCGGAGAACATGACACGGCCGAAATCGAACTCGTCGATGAACAATCGATACAACAGATTCATTCTCGTCGTGAAGCCATAGAAGCCGGCTATCTCATGGATGTGTCTGAAGAAGCGAAAAATATTGGTCTTGAGCTAGCCGTTGGCATGACCAAGCCCTTATGGAAACGAGGAATCTGCCCTTCAACTGATTTATCAGATGAAGAATTACAAAATCGTATCCGAGACGTACTCATTGCCGTTCGCTTACGTCTTGCCGGCCTTGAATCACCGGCGGCATTCGTCGAAGTTCCGGTACTGCTTGCATTTCCCCCTGAGCCCACTCCGCAGTTGTTCCTCATCTATGCGCTCTTCCATATGGATCCGCTCGAAGCGGACTCCCTTCTCTTGTTGCATCCAGGCGAAGTCTCACTCGCCAAGCAATCGTTTTCAGAAAATTAACGTTCGCTTGGTCCTCTCAGAAAAAATTCTCCGTTCATCAGGAAACATGACCTAAAGATTACTCCTTCGCCTTTTGTATGGTATCGTACGCGCTTCGCGTCTTCTTCCTTATTCATCTTCTACAGGGAATTCATTGAATCGAACACTTTGGGTGAATCTTAATGCCGTACTCGGAAGCTTGGTTGTCACCATCGGGCTTTGGATGCTTCTCGGCGAACTCTCGCTCCCCCGTGGCCTCGCCATCGCATTAGGCGTGGCAGGGCTTCTGGCATGGCGCTTTCAATCAATTGCACATATCTGGACAGCCACCACCTTGATGTTAGGTATAGAAAGTTTAGCCTGGCCCGTCATTCAAATGCTGGACCTTCAAGCCCTGGGCCCTGAACCCCCACTCGAAGACCTTCAACGAATCTTTACCGCCGTGTTATTTGGACTCTTTTCCGGAGTATTTTGGATGACGTTCGCCTACGGCATTTATAAACGAAGCCGAGGAGAACCGCCTCTTCCTGAAGCTCCAGCTCCACCCACTCCCCTCACGAAAAACCAGAAGAAATCTAAGAGAAAAGAGAATAGACCGTGATCTATCATGTAATGTGGAGTGATGAATAATTGAGCTTGAATAAAAATCTCTTTACCCTTGACTCAAAACTCCGCACTGAGCTTCCATATCTAACGTACTACGGCATATCCACAGGATCAATTTTAATCAATTGAGGGGTTAATTCCCTGTGGCCTGCCGTGTACAAATCAGAATCTTTGAAATTTGATACTCCACTGCTTGGGGATGGGTAGTTCATTTTCCATGATTAGTCATTCTTGCTTAAGAGAAACGGCAAGCCCTTCTTGCATACGGGCTTATCTCTTCACACACAACGGAGTAAGCCCCTAAATGCCTTCGTGCTCATCAAGGTCGCGTTTATGAGGGGCAAGGTTTCCTGTTCCAGGTAAGCTCCCTCGGAAGATTACTCGGCGGGAACTTTGGGTGTGCACAGGCGACATCAAGTTGGGCTTGAGTGACTCTTGCGTTCGCCAGATTCACATTCTCCAGGTTCGCATTCTCCAGGTTCGCCTCCATTAGATTCGCGTTCTCCAGGTTTGCATTCAACAGGAACGCGTTTGTCAGGTTCGCCTCTCGCAAGTTCGCCTCCCGCAGGTTCGCATTCTCCACGTTTGCGTTCTCCAGGTTCGCATTCGGCAGGTTTGCGTTCGTCAGGTTCGCATTATCCAAGTTCGCATTCAACAGGAACGCGTTTGTCAGGTTAGCCTCCCGCAAGTTCGTCTTCAGCAAGTTCGCCTCCCGCAGGTTCGCCTCCCGAAGATTTGAGTTCGTCAGGTTTGCGTTCGTCAAGTTCGCATTCTCCAGAAGCGCGTTCTGCAGATTCACATTAAACAGGAACGCATTTGAAAACTTGGCATCTCTGAAAGAGGCTCGATCTTTCTTCGGGATGAAGCAGGTGCGAGAGAGATTGCCTGTAAGCTGTGTGGAAATGGATCGAATCCATTTCCCACACAACCATGGCGGTGGGGTATATTGACGATTCAAGTATTCGAGTGCCAATTTCATACTATTCCTACCATTGGGATTATATTGACTACTCAGCACCACTTCCCAAGCGCGGAAGGTGCGTTCGGCTTGCCGATCCTCAAGGTCAATCACTAGCACCAGCGCAGACAGTCCAAACCCGAGAACGGCTAGACCAATTCCCCACGGTTCAATGGCCTTAACAAAGCGGTGGGTTGATCTTGCCGTATCCTTGATGACAGACAACATCGGACGACTCAGTTCCCGAATGACATGGCCGAGAACACCCATGGTTTCCTCACAGTGACATCATAGAAAAACGCGCGGAAGGATTTTGCCAGAATTGCTATCCTAAGTCTTGAAAAAATGAAGGGCCACATTACTCCTTTCATTTGGGCCATACGGAGATGCTTCAAGCTGAGTTCACGCGTGCCAGCTTCCCTCTCTGCTTAATTCCCTGAAAAAAATGGAAACCTTGCCGCATTCGTATTGATCCTGGGTCCGTGATCTGCGACGGTCTACCCCTCTATAGTATCTTCATGCCGTGGGCAAGCATCTCGGTTGTCCTCACTCCCCTACCTATCTTTTCTGCGCGGAGGAAACGGTAAAAACGTACGTCGTCGTTCGTGAATCGTATCTCGTGAATCGTCGTTCGTATCTCGTAAAAAACTGAAGAACTTTCCTCGCAAAATACGAGCGACGAGCGAAAAGCGAAAAACGAAAAGCGAAGAGAAATTTTTCTAGTTCATATCGGCAGGATCAACTTTAATTTCCATGCTCAGCCGTTCATGCGTCAGTGCCTCTGCAAGCTCTTCTTGCATGCGTCGCACCCTACTGTGTTCGCGTTCACAATCCAACTCTTTCACGATTAATATATAGCGAGTGAGTCCAGGGTCTTTTGCACGCGGAGACAGCAACGGCCCTAAAATACTTTCATCCACGACAGTCGTTGACTTTGCACATGAAGCTTTCTCCGTTTTTGGCTGACGCAAAGCCACGAGCCGCTCTCGACAGTACATGGCCATTTGGTGGACACGGTCCGGCTTTTTCCCGGCTATGGCAATATGGAGAAGCCTCGAGTAGGGAGGGTAATGTAATGCATGACGGATTTGAAGCTCTTCCTGATAAAACACCGATGGGTCACGCTCAGCCACTGATCGGAGAACATGATGCGTCGGCAGCAATGTCTGCAAAATAACTTCAGAAGTTGGAGTCTCTTCATTCACCAACTGTACGGCCTCGACCAAACGATGATACGCTCTCTCCGCTGTGCGAAAATCAGGAAAATGCAGTCCACCATCAGCATGAGGAATTCCGACAAATTGGACGGATTGAAACGAGTCAACATGGAACAACAGTTCTGTCCCAATGAGTACATCGATATTCTTGTTATGAAAATCCTTTAGAATTGTGTTTTCCTGTAAGACCGTCTTGACCGTTTCTCGATCAAAGCGAGCAACACGGGCTTGAGGGAATTTCTCTTGAACCACGGTCTCGAGTTGTTCGGTTCCATATCCCGAGGCTTCAAGCCGAACCGATTGACACTCGGGACACACCATCGGCGGAACATGAACAGCCCCGCAATACGAGCACCGCAGATGTACCGGCTTTTGATAGAGTATGAGCACCACCCCGCACCGTGCACATTGCGGAACATACCCGCAGTCCTTACATGTCAAAGAACGGGAAAATCCCTTACGGTTCAAAAATAAGATCACCTGTCCGCTGCCTTCTAACGCCCGCTTCATTCCCTTCATCATTCTCTGTGATAAAATGTCCCCATACTGAACCTCCCGCAAATTCACGACTTCAATGTTGACAGGCTTTCGAACATGGTATTCCTGAAGCCTCTTCGTCTCCTCAACTTGTCCGAGTTGATGAAACGTTTCGAGCGAAGGATGGGAAGATCCAAGCACCAGCATCGCCGGCTCTAATGTTGCGCGCATCCTGGCAACATCTCGCGCATGATAGTACGGACTTTGTTCATCCTGGAATGATGCATCTTCTTCTTGATCGACCCAAATGACGCCGACAGACGCAAGCGGGACAAAAGTAGCCAATCGCGTCCCAACCACCACATCATATCGACGACCTTGAATGTCCTGCCAAACCTGAGACCGCCTCTGTACCGAAAGATCACCATGATATTCCGCAACACGCTCACCCCATATTGCCCGCAACCTCTCAACCACACGTGAAACCTGTTGAACTTCTGGACACAGCACCAGCACCGTACGTTGATAATGAAGTACTTCCCTCATTACGTTGCTTAGGAGTCTTTCTCGGATAGCCCGTGATGCGTTGAGAAGTATTTCATCATATCGTCGACTCAAAAGCGCGCTACGGACACGCATCAACCACGAAACCTCCCCATTGTCATGCGTCGCGTCGACCGGCATGAATACTTCACTCAACCCCTTCCGCAAATCTGTCGAGGAACTAGAAGGAGCTGAACGATCAACTGGTGACTCGATGGTTTTCTCTGGAACGTCGCGTACCCATTCAATCTCCTGAATCAACTTCCGACGCTTGAGCCCTGAAAGAACAGAACCGTTCCCATTGATCGATTTCAGAAGGGTGGCAGCCGTTAATCCTTTTGAGGTCTTTGTCAAACGGGAGAGCACGGTGGATTGATCTGGTGAAAGTCGTGAATGTTCAATCGCCCGCTTACCTTCATCCGTCAGCACCACGCGCTTCGAAACCCGATTGGAGGCAATTGGCGGAAGAATGAGTCGAAGTCCTGCACCCGGAGGTGCCAGATAATACGTTTCAATATGATTGGCCAATTTCAGCAACGTCGGACTAAGGGATGAGTCGGTTGGCGTATCCACAATTGCGATAATTTCACGAAGGTCACGTTGTGAAAACCTTACTCGTCCCGATGGAGCAGAAAAGGTTTCTGATAATTTGAACACGAGACCTTGTGTCGAAGAACGTCCGAGTGGAACGAGTACGCGACTCCCAATCTGAATCTGGCGTGTTAATCGCGCAGGAATCCGATAAGTGAACACTCGATAGCGGCGTTGAGGAAAAACAATATCAGCAAACATGCTGCCTTATTTATACCAAGAAGATTGCTGAGAATGCGTCGTTACATAAAACTTTATAGTGTAGACACTCTCCATCTCTGCACCTTGCACCTATTTCATTGACAGCTTCGCACATCGCATGCCGTCTTCACAGGCAGGTTAGCGAGAATTCTTGACCTCATCACCATCGTTCCTTAGATGTTCTTGCCCCGGATATCTGATACGATGAGCTTCCTGTGACGTCATGAGTAAGAACACACTTGCCACCACCTTAACAACCAAGCGCCTGCTCCAGTTGGCAGGCAACCGATTCTTCGAACGGGGTCAAGATTATTTCGAGCATGGTCAGGTTGCTCAGCTGATTGAACACCATGGTGTCGTGAACGCGTCTGTGCATGGGACAAAACCCTACAAGGTGAGGCTGTGGAACGAAAAGAACGATCTCGCCTATCACTGCAATTGCCCTGTGGGTAGGGACGAAGAATGCTGCAAGCACTGCGTGGCGGTGGGACTTGCTTGGGTGTACAAACATAGCGTGAACGAGGTGCCGTCATCGCGATCGAAAAGGCAAAGCAAAGAGGATGTCACGATGGATGATGTGCGAGCGTATCTCGCGAGTGAGAAAAAATCTGCCCTGATTGATCTTATTGTGGAGCGGGCTGAAGATGATGACCGTTTGCGAGAACGCTTATTCATGAAAGCCGCAAAGAAGGGGGAAAAGGGGGTGAATGTGAATGCCTTCCGGCGAGCGATCGATCGTGCCGTCGGTCGAGGCGGGTTTATCGATTACTATTCAGCCTATGCCTACGCCCAAGGGATTGACGAGGTCGTGGATTCAATTGCGGAACTTCTTCAAGAAGGATCGGCTACTAAGGTCATTGACTTATTGGAACATGCCCTTCGGGCTGTAGAGAAATCACTGCATATGATTGATGATTCCGACGGAAACATGGGTGGCATTCTCGATCGATTGCAAGAGCTTCACCATCAAGCGTGCCAAAAAGCCCGGCCTGATCCTGAAACGCTCGCCACACGGCTCTTTGAGTGGGAACTCCGAACTGATTGGGATACATTTTACGGGGCAGTTGAGGTATATGCCGATTTGCTGGGGGAAAAGGGCCTGGCGGTGTATCGGACACTCGCGGAAAAACACTGGGTACAGGTCTCACCACTCAAACCTGGTTCTCCTGATCGTTTCACCGACAGTCCCCGATTTCGGCTCACCCATATCATGAAAACGTTGGCCAAGTTGGCAGGAGATGTCGAAACGCTCGTTGCAATCAAGGTTAAAGATCTGTCACATGCCTACAACTTTTTGCAGATCGCTGAGCTCTATCAACAAGCCCGACAACACGACCTGGCGTTGGAGTGGGCTGAACGCGGAGTCCAGGCGTTTCCCGATAGGACAGATTCGCGGCTGCGTGCATTCCTCACTCAGGAATACCATCGGCGTGATCGCCACGATGACGCCATGGCATCGATCTGGACTGAGTTTTCTGACTTTCCTCAGCTCGAACACTACAAGCAGCTCAAAACCCATGCTGACAAAACAAAGCAATGGCCAGGCTGGCGTTGATAAGGCATTAGCCTTTCTTCGAACCCAGCTGAGTCAAGCCGCGAAAAAGAAACCATCCCAACGATGGACTTGGGAGTCGGCAATTGACCATTCGACTCTGGTCATGATTTTTCTTTGGGAGAAGGATCTAGAGTCAGCCTGGCATGAAACGAAGACGGGAGGGTGCAGCCCTAACTTGTGGTTGCAATTGGCCGCCAAACGTGAAGCTGATCATCCGAATGACGGTATTGAAGTGTACCAGAAGCAGATCGAGCCAACGCTCGCACGAAAGAACAACGACGCCTACCAGGAAACGATAACTTATTTGAAAAACATTCAACGTCTCATGGCCACCATGAATCGTCAACATGAGTTCATCGAGTACATCCAGACTGTTCGCCTCGCTCATAAGCCCAAACGCAACTTCATGAAACTGCTGGATCGGCAAGGGTGGGGGAACCCTCATATTATCTAAGATTTTCCCACAAGCTGAGAGATAAAGGCACTTCTCTCTGAACCTGCTAGCTTGACGAAAATACAGCTATGCAGTAATATGCTTTTATGCGAACAACCCTTGACCTTCCAGATGACCTACTCAAACGTGCCAAAATTGTTGCTGTTCAGCGTGGCACAACCCTGAAAGAACTTATCGGGGCCGCGCTTGAACAGGAACTTCTCACGCACTCAGAACATGCACCAAAAGCTAGACGGACCAAATTCCCTATTTTCCCCTCTTCTGCTCCCGGTGCTTTGAAGTTGACAAATTCAATCCTTGCTCGCCATGAGGCCGAAGAAGATAGCCAACGCCATGGCCTCACTCTGTGATGTCAATGTGCTAGTGGCGCTACTTCATGCGCGACATGTACATTCTGCCTCTGCCGTAACATGGTTAGAACAACGGAACCAACCAAACACTGTACTCATCTGTCGTGTAGCCCAAATGGGCGCGCTCCGAATCCTCACCAATCCGCAATGGCTGAAAGAAGACGTCATGAACGCCGAAAATTTTTGGCGAGGCTGGGACACTCTTCTGAATGACGACCGTTTCACGCATATCAAAGAACCTGAAGACCTGGAAATGGTGTGGAGGAAATTGACGACATCTTTTCCAAAGGGGCACATTGCAGGAACAGACACATACTTTGCAGCCTTTGCTCATGCAAGCAGCCATCGGTTAGTGACATTCGATCAGGGCTTTCGCCAATTCCCTCAACTCGACGTTGAAATTCTGAGATAAATGCCTCGGAAGAACGATCATAGGATGAGAGGTCTTTTAAGCCAGATCTTTACTGAGCTTGCACATGAAGTGGAAATAAATAAACGATGCCCTTAAATATAAAACCAATGCTTGTCTGAAGGCCTTGATATTGACTGACGCTTCGCAAACTCAATCTACTGCATACATGAATAAGTAAATCTTGTGAAGCCAACCATTCGATCTGCTCGCTTGGTTCAGAAATCTGATAGTATGCTAGGGTACCACTATGAAAAATCGATGGATTCACCAAACACGAAAGAGCACGTTCTCGACCAAATGTTTCATAGGACTATCTTGTTTAATAGCTGCAATTTCCTGGGCACCACCAAGTCCCAATGCATTCCCGCTTGACTTGATCGAAATAGCTCCAGAAGCTCACCGATCAGCGGCAACCTTCGTCGTCACACCGTCTCCCTTTCCACACATGCAACCTGACCGGAATCTCGACGGGCAATCTGAAGGTAAACTGCCTGAAGAGCCTGACGAGTTCGATAACCGAGAAGTGGAAGCGTTTTACGACTGGCGGAATGATATGTTTTTTCGACGTTTCGATATGACCGGAACAGGGGCCGTGAATTATATGACGGCTAGACGCACGTACAAGGTCTGGCTCGATGACTATGGTACACCCTCGGTGATTACGGTGGCTGACCCATTGTTCTATTGGATAGATCTCAATAACAATGGACGGTTCGAGCAAGAGTTAGGCGAAATATGGGTCGACTCCTATGAAGATGGGCTGACTGGCAATGAAAAGCCCTACGATAATAGCGACCTGCAGGACGCGCCATCGGAAATTCCTTTGTGGTCGGCCCCGACGCCGAATGCCGGTCAATAGGACATGACATGGACAATCAAAAAAAATCTGACAACGCTCAACCTCCTGGCTCCTCTGAACCAAAGAAACGGATTAACACGCAAATCCACCGGCGCAGTAAGGCCAAAGCGGTCTATCCTCTCTCTGACGAATGGGAAGATTCCTCTTCATCAACTCCTCCCAAACAACTCCGCATGCCTTCCTCCAATATGAATAAAACTGGGCCTGACGGCTCAGCAAAGCCCGAAGATCCATAAAACCATCTCGCACGTACGAGGCTTCAGAATATGATAGCCCTGTATCTCTTTCGATAACATTCTCTGTCTTTCCTCCATCTTATACCTCAAAAATTCAAGAAAAATTAATCAGTTAGCTGTCCCTTTGCTACAGGATCACTTCTTGCTTCTGGTTAATTTAATACATGACGTTCAAGGAGTTAGCCGGATAGAATCGCTTGCGTCAAAGAACGATAGTCATCGTGATGACGCACGTCGCAGATCCAAGCCAACAGGGAGGAAACAAAGATGTTACGAGTGGCCACGTTCAATATTGAAAATCTTGATGACAAATCGGATGACAAAAACCCGGCATTGGAAGTTCGAGTTCCCATTCTCCGTGGAGCACTTCGACGTCTCAATGCCGACATCCTCTGCTTACAAGAGGTTCATGGCCAGGAGCTCCCGGAACATACGTCCAATAACCCGAAACGGTCATTGTCCGCATTGGATACGGTGCTGCAAGGGACAGAGTATGCGGCATTCCATCGAGTCCACACCGTCACGGCTGGGGGAGAAGCCTACAACGAACGAAACCTCGTAATTTTATCTCGATATCCCATTACGGCATCAGAACAATACCGGAATACGCGCATTGATGAGCTGCTTTACCGCCGAATCACAGCCAATCCCAAAGAAACGGAAGCGAAAAAAGTGGGATGGGAGCGTCCAATCTTGTACGCAGAGATTCAGCATCCTCAACTTGGCACCATCCATGTGCTCAACCTGCACCTCAAATCGAGACTTGCCACGCCTGTCCCTGGGCAAAAAGACGGCTTTCAATGGAATAGCGCGGCTGGATGGGCTGAGGGAAGCTTCCTTTCAGCCATGAAGCGCGTCGGACAGGCGCTGGAAACACGAGTGGTGGTTGACGAACTGTTGCACAACAGTCCTGATGCGAAAATTATTGTTTGCGGAGATTTCAATGGCGAACCCGGCGAAGTCTCGGTCGAAGCCATCTGCGGAAAAGTCGAAAATACTGATAATCCCAGTCTTCGAGCAAACGTGTTAATCCCCTGCAGTCTGTCAATCCCTGATTCAGTCCGTTTCAGCCATTATCACCACGGACAAGGCAACCTCTTAGATCATATGGTGATCTCACAATCACTTTTGCCATTCTTTACCCGTGCCATGATCTATAACGAGAACCTACATGACGAAAGCCTCCCGTTCAGATTCGATACGAAATACCCTGAATCTGACCACGCCCCATTCGTCACAGAGTTTACTGAAGCTTAATGGACAGATGGCCTCGTCAATAAAGACCATCGTTATAGGTGAACTTCAGCTTCACTTCCTTTTTCCCTATCAAATCATCTAATCTTTCAAATCTCTGCAGCCCCCAAAATCTTATGAATCAGCTATATTGGGGCTTTTTTTCTAGACTTAGGTCTTTTGTTCCATTGATTAGCAAATTTTTTAGGTGTTACGATGCACGATTCTCATGGGAATACGGCCTTTTTGACTATTGGAGGTCCTTATTTTGGCCGGTTTTGACCTATTCTTAGAGTACCTGAGCAGCTATTCAGCGATTCTGATTTTTATCGTCATTGCCCTTGGATTTGGGGTGGTGACCCTTGTCTTGTCGTATTTGGTCCAGCCTAAATACCCGGAAACGGAAAAACTCAGCACCTATGAATGCGGCAGTGAACCGTTTTCAGACTCTCGTATGCCGTTCCCCGTTCGGTATTATGTCATTGCCATGCTCTTTGTCATTTTTGATATCGAAGTG
>BQIY01000032.1 GCA_021604265.1 Nitrospirales bacterium | reverse complement strand
TGATATTGGCGGGGTTTTTGAGGGTTGTAGAAGGCGCTCAGTGAGCATTGAATTCAGCGGCGTATGGCCCAGTTTTTAGCTTGAGGAAACGAGGATTCAGAAGCAGAAAAGTGGAGTAAGCTGATAGAAATAGACGCGCTGATCACGTTACCGTATTTTTTTGGATGCCGTGGTGCTTCTCGTCAAATGTTCGTGGGTAACCCCTCCAACCCATTTCTTTTATGTCTGCTCAGCGCTTGCAATGAGTCAGCTATTGTTCGGGAAGAAACCGATATTTGGCCTGAAATTGACTCCCATGCCTGCGGCTGAAAGCAAGAGCAAATCCAATCTACCCGAACGCTGGGTCTGCGATCCTGGCGTCGCGTTATTGGCCCTTAATAGGATATGGGCATGCTTTACCTTAGCGTATTCCTTATTATATCCGAGGAAGGCTTACTCCTCTTCAATCGGGGCTAATCGACTCCACCGAACTTTCGCAAAAGGTTAGTTTGTCCGCATCACTCTTGAAGATATAGCGACGCTCCAAACCTCGTCCTATGACGTGTGAACACCCACCCGCGATAAGTAACCTCTCCGCCCTTGGCTTAAAACTAAGTTAGTTGGCTCATTTTTAACGAATATTGGCTTTTAAGCCAGTAGCTGATTGTTTGTATTTGCTCAACAATATCCTCCCATGAATAGAACATATTTATGGGTTCAGGGAATTCATAGGTAACTATAAGGAATAGGATTATGAGCAGTATGCGACATGACCCCTTTAAGGTACAGGCTCCTTATGATGGCACATATTCCCATGGAGTGAGTTCGTCTTTCCCACATCGATCGCTTCATCTCTCGGGCCAATTTGGCATTCAGTCAAATGGAGAGTTAGCCCAAGGCTTTTCAGCCCAGTGTCGCCAGGCGATCCTAAATTTGGAAACAGTACTAGGTGATGCGAATATGAATTTAGACAACTTGGTAAAGATGAATTTCTACCTCACTAACCGCCAAGACATAGAAGAACTTGTCTCGGTTAAACAGGAACTTTTGGATGGAGTCCGCCTGGCTATCACGACTGTTATTGTGGCTGGCCTAGCGTCTCCTGACAGGGTGGTAGAAGTCGATGCCTATGCAGTAGCAAACTCGGATGAGAGAGCGGTGCTATTCGACCGACGCGATGCATTTGGAAGGTCTTTGTAGTAACAAATAAGTCTCTCCATTGCGGATAGGTCACCTACTGCTTCTCGAAATGCGTGGTTCCACGTATGAGATTACCGCATGGTGGAGTAGCGGTTCTCTCGATCCAGCCACTTCAAGATAGCCGGATCCATCTCTTCCTCTTGCTCCTGCTGTGTCCAGTGGCCGCGATCTTGTACCGTGTACTTCTCCAAGTCACCCTTCTAGCAACTCACTACTAATTCGCTGATTAAAGACTTATTCAGCCACATCACCTCGCTGGTCTGCATGACGATATCCGTCCACCCGTTTTTGAACGGGCTCGAGATTCAACGCATATTGCTATCCTCATCCCGAAATAAATGTAAGCATAAAGGCCTCTTTTATAGGCTTAAAATAGGATAGAATTGATCATCACTCTCAGCAAGCACCCCGACTATGAACCCTGAGCGTTATAGACTCATTAAGAACATCATTCTGGAAGCTCTAGAATCGGATGATGTAGAGGCAGTGCTGCACAAGCAGTGCGGGGATGACCTTGTGCTAAGGCAGGAGGTTGAAGAACTATTAGCATTAGATCTAGGTGAGACATTTCTAGCTCAAAGTCCGATTGAGATTAGCATTCCCGAAGGCGAGCCTGAAAATCTGCAAGGTAAGATAGGCAAGATTCGAATAGGGGAATTACTGGCCCGGGGTGGCATGGGTGATATCTATGCGGGGGTCAACGAAACTCTGGAACGCCCCGTTGCTATCAAAATAATAAAATCCCAACTGCGTATATCAGCGGCACGTCGATCCGCCTTTGTTAATGAGGCGAAAATTCTTTCTAGCCTTCAGCATCCCAATATTTGTCAGGTTTACGATTTTTTTGAAGACCTGGACAAAGATGTTTTGGTGCTCGAGTTAATAGATGGCATAACCTTGCGTGAAGCACTCGATCAGAAAAACTCTCCTAATAATATTGAAGTGTTACACCAAATTTGTAGCGCTCTGGTGGTCGCGCATGAACGCGGCATTATGCATCACGATCTGAAACCAGAAAATGTGATGATTACTAAAGATCACCAGGTAAAGGTTTTGGATTTTGGCCTGGCTAGAAGAGAGAATTTACGCTTAGCGGCTTCCTATGATTTAGAAGTGGATCACAGCACTTCAAATAATAGTGATATCGCCGGAACACCTGGCTATATGTCGCCAGAGCAAGCTCGGGGAGAACAAGCCGGCACGGCATCAGATATATGGTCGCTAGGGGTATTGGCCGTCGAGTTATTAACAGGCAAGAAACTCTATCCCATAGACAAGTTAACAGGCCTATCAACCATTGAAATTATCGAGTTGACCAGGCGAGCTGAGGTGGACATTCCCGCGAATCTTCCTGGTTCTGAAATTCGCTTGCTTCGCGCCATGTTGGATCCACAGGCAGAAAATCGCCCGACGGCACGTGAAGTAATGAATGAATTGGAAGCCATTCAAAATCGCCCACGGCGTCGTATCGCGATGGCATTAGCAGCAAGCGTAGTCTTGGTCGCAGGCCTGGCGGGATTGAAGTACACCACCGATTTACAATACGAACAGGCAATTGCTGAGGAACAACGTGAACGGGCAGATTTCGCCCGCTTGGATGCCGAAAATCTCGTGAGTTTTATGCTGGATGATTTAAATGCCGGGCTGCAATCAGTCGGCCGATTGGATTTATTGGAATCCGTTGCGGATCAAGCGATGAGTTACTATGGCGGACTTGAACTGGAACAAATGCAGGATTCCCAGGGCAATCCTGCGGTAGCCATGACGCGCATTGCCGAAGTGTTGGATATTCAGGGCCGAAAAGAAGATGCCTTAGCGCTGTTAGATCAAGCTTCTGTGGCTTTGGCAGCACTGCATGAGCAGGCGCCCAATGACGAGCTGGTAACTTATCGTCTAGGTAATGTCCACATGCTCACCCTCAACATTCATAAAATATCGGGAAATTTCGAACTTGCACAGAACCATGCCGAGCGTAGCATTGAACTCGGCCGCCAACTTACTCAGGGCTTAGCGCCTGGAACTTCGCCAACGGAAAACCCAAGTAGTGAAGAACGCTGGCGTCTATTAGCTCGCTCTCTCTATCTCAGCGCCGATACATCAATGCGTGCCGGCCAGCGTAGCGAAGCAGTAAAAGTACTGGAAGAAGCCAACTTGGTGGCGAGCGCCTCTTTAGAGCTGGAGCCAGGCTTGCACGCCACTGTGGCCGATATTCAGTTCAAGCGCTGCGACCTCTACCACGATCAAGACCTACACGATCTCGCGCTTGAGGCTTGCCTGGCATCCATGGCGATGGATGAAGCACTGCATCAGGCGAATCCGGAAGATTATCAGCTCCACAGTAATTTTGCCTTGAGTCACGTATCTCTCGCGCGGGTTTATCTTATTCTAGGCCGTCTTCAGGAAGCACTAACAGTAGTAGAAGCAGGGGAAGCCCATTATCGGGAATTGGTGAATTGGGACGATGCGAACTTTTCTACACTGAACGAAATGGGACTAATACTTAACTTAAAAGGGCGGGTGCTACACAAACTCGGTAACAACGATGCAAGTCAGATCGTTTTTGAAGAGGTATATGAAAAACTCGAACCACTGATTGAGGACCGCGAAGAGGTCACCTATATGAATACTGTTCTTCCCGCCCTGCTTCATCTTGGCTATATGGAACAAGCAAGGGAAGTGGCATCTACCCTCTATCAGAGAGGATTCAGGCGCCGTGAATTTACGGATCTCTGCGAAGAATTTCAACTTGCCGAGTGTCTCGACTAACTGACATGTCAGATTCCGATTCAGTCACAGCCCCGCAATTAACCATCTTGCTAAAGCAGTGGCAACAAGGTGATAAAAACGCCTTGGATGCACTGGTACCTGCAATGTATCAAGAGCTGCGGCGTCTGGCGGCAGCGCAACTCAATCGCGATCAGGGAGCATCTATTCAATGTACAGAATTGATATCAGAGGCTTACCTCAAACTAATCGATGTAGAAGCCATTGATTGGCGCAGCCGCAGCCATTTCTTCTCGATGGCAGCGCGTACCATGCGCAGGGTATTGGTTGAACGCTATCGTTTTCGCAACACTGACAAACGGGGGCAAAAGCTCACTATCCTGACATTTGACGACAATATGTCCGGCACGAATCAGTCATCCGTGGCCCTTGACTCGCTAGATGATGCGCTCAATGAGTTGGAGGTCTTGGACCCGCGACAGGCCGAAATAGTTACCCTTAAATTTTTTGGTGGCCTCAAAGCTGAAGAAATAGCCGAGGCACTCTCTATCTCGGAGCGCACTGTCAAACGGGAATGGTCCGTGGCCAGATTGTGGCTCTTTCGAAGCCTGCAACAAGCCGATTAATACTATTGCCCAATTATCAGGGTTTTCAGAAAAACACCCTCGACCCTAAAATTTTCTCACTTTCTTACAATTGATTGGCCCTTTTTCTCTCTGTTTTTCACATACCTGTAGTAAGCGCCTCTTTTTTGCGGCGATTGGCGGTTTCACTCTCTGGAGAACTGTCATGCAATCTACGGTGGAGAAAACACAATGAAAAAGCTAGTGACATTAACCGCGTTGAAAGCCCTGATATTGATTACCTCTGTTTCAGCATTGGCGCAAACGGACAATGTTGTAGAGAACGGCATACTAACGCTGCCCGTAGTACAGGCTGGGGATGACGCCTACTATCTTGAGCTGGCACTGGTGCCGGGGACAGATCCGATTCAACTACAACCGGTCTCAGCTTTGCTATTGTTTAATCCGGCGCACGATAAGAACACCTCCTACTTTGACGCGAATACTGGCACTCTTGAGGTACCGTTGCTTATTTTTGAGGACACCCCGTTTGAGTTAGACATGTCTGTTGCCAATGCGAATCCGATTATCCTGCAGTTGGATGCTGCAGAAGTGTTATCAGCGCAGGAAGCAGCAGCCCCTTTCGTGGAAGTCCCTCAGATTCCAATTTCTGCCGAAGTCGATCTTTCTCTTCCACCGGCAAACGCTACCACGGTGAGCAACCTGCAACTGCCACAGCCATTTACCTTTTACTTTGTGCAGACAGTGGATTCCGCTGGGCAGGTAAAATGCCTAGCAGGAAACGACGTGACCCGGCCAAACGCAGATGCCAATGGACACAGCTATATGACGGCTTGTCGCAACACGCCAGATCAGATATGGCAGTTCTTTGAGACCCATGAGTTTGGTTACCCAGGTTACTTTCATTTCACCAACGCCAAACCCATCACGGTAGAAAAATGCATGGAGAGCGCATTCTTCGATCCCGCCACACAAACCGGTAGCGGTGCTTACATGAACGACTGCTTCACCGATGAATTCGGTATTTTCCAAGGGCAATTATTCAAACCCTCCTCCCAAGGCGGAGGACTTCAGTTCGAGAATCTGGTTCGAGAAGGCTTTAACGAGTGTTTGGACAGCAATAGCAGCAATGGTGCGGTTCTTAATGGCGCGGTCTACATGAATACCTGTGATGGTTCTGCGGCGCAGATTTGGAGTTTCGTCGAATTTGAAGAGTTAAATAAAGTACTGGATGATGACGGCGACAGCATTGTTAACATATCGGACAATTGTCCAGCTGTTGCCAATTTCGAACAAACCGATTCCAACAGCGACGGACAGGGCGATGCCTGTACCGTAGATTTGTCAACGGCAATCGAGCCTTTTAGATTTTCCGTCGCTAACAATCAGGGCAACACTATTGGCGCAGTTGAGGGAGTGATTTTCGGTCTGCTTAATAATCGGGACAATCAGTCGGCAATCTCTATCACTTTAACCTCGTTTCCTAGTGAACTAGGTCAACTACCGTCTGACGTGTCCCTGGATGTAACAACCTGGTCCAACGTGACGGTCAATTCCTTTGATGTGCAAGACGGGCAAATCGTTTCAGGTTCTTTTTCGGCTCAGAATTCAACCGGCACCGCCAGCGAATCTTCCACGTTTGTTCTCGGGGGCGCATTGAATACGCCTTGCTGTGATTTAATTCGCAATGGTCTTACGGTGAATAACGGGCAGAATGTCACCGGTAATAGCAGCGCCTCTGACGGTGTTGCCTTTGTAGAATTACAAGACAATGAAGTGCTCATCGCCGATGAAGGTCTGGTTGCAGATAAGCCCAACGCTGTAGTCGTTTCCGACGAGATAATTTCCATAAGCACGCCAATGCTTGGGGAATCGTATTTTCTTCAATCGGAAATTGGCGTCATCAATGGAACTTGTCTGGAAGGCAATCGGAATCGAATTGATGCGGTGGTTCGCGGCTACAGCTATCTGGATAACTGTCAGAACGTAACCGGTCAACTGTGGAAGTTTGTCGATCAAAGCGCCTCGGGTTTGGTAGGGTATTACAAGATCACCAATCAGTTTTTGGAATCTGAAGGTAAATGTCTGGAAGCAGGCAGCTACGACGCGATATCAGGCGGCGGCCGCGGTGCCTTTATGGCTAGCTGTAATGATAGCGCATTACTTTCCAGCCAGTTGTGGAAATTGATTTCAACCGGTGAAGGGTTCAAGCTGCAAAGTCTTTCTCATTCGCCGGAAGTCACTAACAACTGCTTGCAAAGCAATAGTCCACCCAGTCTGACCCTGGACGGTGGTGCATTCATGGAGCCTTGTAGCAGTAACGCAGGTCAACAGTGGCGACTTGTGCAGGCTTCCGATTTTGAGAAATTTTTCGATCCTACAGACACCATGATTGCGTTCGTAGGTGACTCTCGCTTATACACTCGTCAGCAAGTAGAAACCCAGTTGGCTAATGACGGATTGGAACTGGTTATGGGTCCTGAGCTGGGACCGAATCAATGTACTACGCTCTATGTTGATGCTGATGCGGATGACATCCGCGCCAAAGGTGGCCTTTTTGTCTGCAACAAAGTCGACATCGGCGGTAATACCGATGTGAGCATTCAGGCAATCTACGGAGGCTGTGATTTTAACAACCCGTCCACTCAAGGTGGTGGTTCCATGTGTGACGTTGGCACTGTTTCAGCGAATTTCCGCTATCAGGCCAGTGATGATCCTGTAGTGTTCGAGACGGTCACTGCAAATGGTCCATCTGCCGAAGAATGTATCGCCGTATCGTCAGAATTCACCTGCCTCAAGGCGGGCGCCAGCCTTGCCTCTGCCAGCTATGAAGTAATGTCTGAAAACGGTTCCGGAGCAGAGGTTGGTCTAGACGTTGGCGTTGGATTCGAAGGCGAGTTTGGAGTCAATGATGAAGGCACGGTTACGTTTGGAGCGGGAGCCAGCCTCGGTATTGGTGTTTCCTTTAAGATTAGCTATAACATCAATGATGGCCCGAGAGAATTGTATGAATTGGGAAGATCCGCCTGGGTAAGGACACCGCTTGGTGGCATTGTAGTAGCCAGTGACAAAGCCCTGGCTAACGCTTTAGGGGTTCCTAGTGTCGACAGCCAGATCATTGGCTTTATAGATGACCCCAGTGGAACTGTAATGGCCGTAGTGACTCCCATAGAAAATGCCGTTAACTCAGTGGATGTCGACGCGACTTTGCGGGTCATGGAAGAGGGTCTGGATCAAACTCTTGATGCTGTACTAGACACGTCTGCGGACACGAACACATTCGTAAATACAGTAGTAGATTCTACTGCAAGTACTTCTCTCACTGTAGTGACGTTTCTTGCGGGGCTATTCTAAGTTCTGTGTAAATTTTGTGGGTACGAACCTGTTGAAAATAAAAGGAGTCAGATTACGTCAATTAGGAAAGCCATTTGCCAAAATCAAACTGCCCTGACCCTTTCGATTACCCTCCTGGTTACTTGGGTTTACTAAAAACCAGAAGCCAGGTGGGTTACTTTCGATTTTTGTAAACTTAAACCCCGGGGCCAATCCTTTGGCCCCGCCAGTGACGGTTTCTAAATCATCCTCTGATAAGTCCTTTGTTGTACTGACTGCCTGTAAGTATTGCCTCAACTCACTTCCGGACAACACCCAAAATTTCAATTATGTTTCTTGGTTTGAATTGGCGAACTCATCGGACCTGGATTAATCGGCTGGTAACGATATATTTCAGTCGTGAAACCCCAGCGTCATCTAGAAAGACAGCTGGCACTATATTGTCGAACTGTCACATTTTCGCAGTCTAAATGTAATCCAGCAGTCACAAGCCTTCGGTATTTTGTGCTCACGCTATCAATTTCACCAAGGGATCAAGTCATAATGAGAAATCTATTTCCTAGAAAAGCGCTTTTTAGCGCAGTCTGTCTAGCTATCTCCACACAAGTAATCGCTCAGGACACAGATACTGTCGATGAGATAGTTGTTGTTGGCAGCAGAGCATCCTTGCAGAGCGCCCTGCAGAAACAACGTAACTCAGACAAAGTCGTTGGAATTGTCGATTCAGATGCGTTGGGTAACTTTGCCGACATCAACGTGGCCGAGTCGCTAAGACGTATCTCCGGCATCATGGTGGAGAACGATCAAGGGGAAGGCCGTTATGTCACCGTCCGCGGCATGAATACAGATTTGAATGCCATGACCATCAATGGCGTCAGCACGGCTGCTCCGGAAGACCGGCGCGGCATGATTCTTGATGGTGTTCCATCTGATCTTTTAGATAGCATGACCGTCTACAAATCCCTCACCCCAAATCTTGACGCTGACACCATCGGGGGCGCCATTAATTTAGAGACTATCACTGCTTTCTCCTACGATGACTTGTATGTTCGCTTGAAAGCAGAGACTTCCTACAACGAACTAACCAGTGACGCTGACAACCCCACTTTGTCCGCCACTTTCACTAACCGCTGGGACGTGGCGGGTGGTGAGTTTGGTGCTGCATTAGTACTCAGCGATCAATCTCGCCGCATAATCGCTCATAACAACGAAAACGGTGGCTGGGGAGATGTGGCGCCAAACGATGACTACGAGATGCGCTTTTATGACCTGACCCGTGAACGGGAGGGCGTGGTGCTGGCACTCGACTACCGCGCCGATTCTGGCAACAGTTACTTCGCCCATGTTTTTCACAATGAGTACTCCGATACTGAATGGCGTGCGAAATGGGAAACCCGTGATGGCCTAGAGGACAATGATGCGGTAATCAATGGCTCCGTGTTTAGCTATGCAAACAGCAAAGTAGATACGGAGAGTCGAAACCGCACCGAGCTCCGTGAGATAACTTCATTACGGCTAGGAGCCAATTTCGAGTTCGATAATGGTAGCCGGGCAGAACTAGAATTCTTCACATCTGAAGCTGAACAAGACGACCGGGATCGCCAGGCTGTGATCTTCCGTAGTGATACGATCGATGAGGCAATTACTTACGATAACTCGAATCAAAAGAAACCAGTGGTGACTTTCCCCAGTGTCTTCTATGATCCCTCAACGTTCAATCTTAATGCTTTCGAGCGTGAGTTCACCCTGAACACTGACGAAGATATCGGTGCAAAGTTTGATTTCTACCATGACCTGAACAATAACACGCAGTTGCAGTTCGGCGCCAAAATTCGCCAGCGCGAAAAACTCAATGACTTGGTCTTCTGCGGCTATGAGCCTATAGACGACATCAATCTGTCGACGGTTAGTTTGGATCAACCCGATCAATTCCTTAATTCCATCGCAGGACCAACGGCTTCTTTCGGTCAGGTGAAAGGCTTCATTAGTCGCCTTGGAAGCGGTGTGACTACACTCTCAGACGGGACTTTCTGCCAGAACCCTGGTGCCGAGTTCGAGTTCAGTGGTGACGAAGATGAAGAGTCAATACCAGCCGACTGGGTGACTGAAGAAGACATCATGTCAGCCTATATTATGGGTACTACGATTACGGACAACGCGACCTGGGTATACGGCCTGCGCTATGAAGATACCGACACAACCTATCGCGGCAAGGCCTTCGATGGTGGCTTCGCAGGCTTTACCAACTTCGAAAACAACTATGGGTTTTTGGCACCGTCACTCAATGTGAAATTTGATGTTGCAGATGACCAGATCGTACGCTTTGGATTATTTCGCTCACTGGTGCGTCCTGGCTTCCAGGAATCCAATGCCGGCGCTATCGTAGACACGGAAGACAATGAGATCGAAGGCGGCAATCCAAACCTGGATCCAACTACGGCCTGGAACCTTGATTTAACCTGGGAATACTATGTGGGTGATGCCACATTCTTCGGTGCCGGTCTGTTCTATAAGTCTATCGAAGATGCGGTTGTAGAAGTTGAGTCCACTGACGCAATTTTTCGTGGACAGCTCTACGATGTGGCTGGGACGTTTATCAATACTGACGATTCCAACATCAGCGGACTTGAATTGAGTTATCAAACTGCATGGGACAATGGTCTGTTATTCGTAATCAACTATACGATGACCGATGGCGAGACTGACCTCCCGGCAGACTCGGTAAACGGCCAGCGAACCATTCCCTTCTTCAAGCAAGCCAAGCACACGGGCAATGTCTCGGTCGGTTACGACTTGGGTCCCTGGGATGTACGGCTGGCAGGCAACTACCGCAGTAATTTCCTGGATGAGATCGGTGATGAACCCTTGGTGGATCGTTATACCGACGACTTCTTTCAGATCGACCTAACTGCTCGCTACGAGTTTAACGATAATCTCACTATCACCGGTTCTGCGATCAACCTGAATGACGAGCCCGAGTATTATTATTTTGGCAATTCTTCGCGTCTTTCCCAGTATGACGAGTACGGCACCACCTATAGCCTCGGGCTACGCTATAGCTTCTAAAATTCGTTCCCCCTTGAGCGTACACTATGAGAGGCTTCGGCCTCTCTTTTTTTAACTAGAATTTCTGCTATTCCAGGAGATGAAGAAAAGGAACAAAAGAGATCGGAGTCACTTTGGCGGAGCCAGCCCAGAGGTATTTAAATATGTCTCAAAATAAGCTTTGGGTTTGTCTGTTTGTCTATTTGTTGTAGCAAGTCCATGATTACTGGATATTGCCTTTGCTTATGTAAAGAAACTGACTCTTCGTTGGTCCATGCTGAGTGCTCACAGGGAAAAATATTCGAAAATTCATGACTATTTCCAAATTCAATAAGCGTGCTTGCTACGTGATTGCAGCCAGTATTCTAACTACCTGCACCACGGCCCC
>BQIY01000031.1 GCA_021604265.1 Nitrospirales bacterium | reverse complement strand
CTGGTACAGGCTCTCAAGAACAATGAAAATTCCGAGCAATTGCAAAATATTACCCCGCCAAGCTGGAAGGCAGGCGACTCCGTTAAAATAGAGCAGGGCCCATTCGCAGGTTACTCCTGCATATTCCAGGGGCGCCGCTCCAGCGACCGCGTTGCCGTGTTGCTCGACATTATCGGTAAGCCTACATGTGCCGTTCTGGGCTATCAGGACCTGCAGGTCCCGGAATTTGCCTAGTACGCAGGCGCCCGCCTTCGTGCATTTCTGAAGCTATTCTGACAATCCAAACTCTGAATTAAACACTCAAGTGTCAGTTCTCATATTTTCGAACAATCACGCGCCCCAGAACTTTTGGAGGGATGTTCATGCAAGATGAAATTACCTATAAGTTACTGAAATCCATAGAAGAAAACCCGAAGCAGTCGCAACGTGATCTATCGAAATCGCTGGGCATTAGCCTGGGCAAGCTCAACTACTGCCTGCGCGCTCTTGTCGATAGAGGCATGGTAAAGGCGCAGAATTTTAGCCGTAATCCCACCAAATCCGACTATCTCTACCTGCTTACCCCAATGGGTGTAGAGGAAAAAGGTAAGGTGACGCTACGTTTCTTGCGCCGCAAAATGCAGGAATATGAGCAGCTCAAACAAGACATCTCTGAGCTGCAAGCAGAAGCGAAGAGATGAAAAAGCTGAGTAGAATTAGTGGGTTAAAGGCTGTAATATCAGCAAGCTCTAGCCCACGGATAATAACAATCAAGTAATAAGTTCAATGCATTCAATGTCCACTTTAACAAGCAACTCTAATCCTCTTCCGACGCAGCTGTTTAAGCGTGTTTCGTACGCCATGATTCGAAAAGGCAATCTGCGACGTCTATTAAGTGCTGGCGTCTCGCTTCTTTTGCTGTCATCTGCGCTGCACGCACAACCTCAAGGGTTAACCGAGGAGCAGCTTCGACAATTTCAGTCGCTGCCAGCCGAGCAGAGGGCTGCCTTGTTGCAGTCACTGGGCAATCAGGTCGATCAAAGTCCAGCAGATCAGGCTCCCGCTGTTGATACCGTAGATGCTGATCCTGAGCCTCGAGCTATAGATGGTGCTGCGGATATTGATGAGATAGAGAGAAATGCTCAGCAAGCACAAGAAGAGGAAGAGCTCGACGAGGATGAGCAGGAATCGGAAAATCCGGAGCCGCTACTTCAGTTTGGTTATGAACTTTTTGCGGGCACTCCAACTACTTTTGCTCCAGCTACGAATATTCCAGTGCCCCTGAACTATGTAGTTGGACCTACAGATTCGGTAATCATTCAGTTGTATGGACAGCGTAATGAGCGCTACGAAGTCACTGTGACTCGCGAAGGCGTATTAGAGTTTCCGGAAATCGGTCCGATCAATGTGGCTGGTCTCACCTTTGCTGAGATGCGTGAACAGATAAATACCACAGTCTCAACGAGCTTGATCGGTCAACAGGTGAGCGTGACGATGGGAACACTGCGCTCCATTCAAATTTTCGTATTGGGCGAAGCTTTCCGGCCGGGGTCTTATACAGTCAGTTCACTCTCGACCATGACTAACGCCTTGTTCTCAAGCGGTGGGGTGACTCGCGTGGGGTCTCTGCGTGATATACGTCTGATGCGCCAGGGGCAGCTAGTCACGAGCTTGGATCTCTACGATTTGCTTCTTCGAGGTGATACCAGCGGTGATGCTAGGCTGCAACCCAACGATGTTATTTTTATACCGCCAATTGGTCGGACTTTTGGAATTGCCGGTAACGTAAGACGCCCTGCAATATTTGAGCTAGCTGATGAAAACACGCTCGCTGAAGCCTTGCCTTTGGCAGGTGGTCTATTGCCGACCGCCTTTCCACGCGCTTCAAGAGTAGAGCGAATTAATGCTGAGGGCGAGAGGACGTTGCTAGATGTGGACTTAACTCAAGAAGCCAACCTATCCCTAACAGTTAGAGATGGTGACGTGCTGCAGATTTACTCCATTCTGGATCAGGTTGAAGGCGTTGTTGTTCTCGAAGGGCATGTCAATCGCCCCGGTGGTTTTGCTTGGCGTGAGGGTATGCGTGTCACCGATATCATTACCAATGTGGGAGACATGCTGCCCAATCCGGATCTCGATTACGCATTGATTGCGAGAGAACGGCAGCCAAACCGTACTTTAGAGCTTGTGTACATTAATCTGCGTGAAGCGCTAAGAACTCCAGATTCTAATGCCGATGAAATTCTCCAGGCACGAGATCGACTAATTATATTTGGTGCGGCACAGGACAGACAAGAACAATTGGAGGAGTTGCTCGGCACATTGCGTTCTCAAGAATCATTCGATCAGCCAGCGCCGATAGTGTCGGTGGAGGGAGCGGTGAATTTTCCAGGCGAGTATCCATTGTCAGAGGCCATGACTCTCGATGACATCGTTCAATTTTCAGGCGGCCTGGCTGACAATGCAGATATCGAGTATGTAGTGTTACAGCGTGAAGTAGATAATAGCGGCACCATCGCAGTTGAATCATTGAGCCTCAATGCACAATCCCTTCAAACCGATGGTGTGGTAAATCTGCAGGCTGGCGATCGTGTGTTGGTGTTCGATTCCAATGAGGAGAGATTGGAATTATTAGAAGATACCCTTGATCAACTGCGTGAACAGGCGAACGTTGAGCAGCAGGCTCAGATTGTTAGCATATCGGGAGATGTGCGATTTCCCGGAGAATACCCTCTTACTAGGAACTTGGATGTGAGCGCACTGCTTGAAGCATCAGGTGGTCTATTGCAAAGCGCAGATTATCAGAACGCAGAAATTACGCGTTTTAGGCAAGACACCGCTATTGGAAGAGAGAGCGATCATTTAGCGATTAATTTGCAGGCTGCAGGGCAGCGAGGGTTGGGTGAATTGCTTCAGCCATTCGACACCTTGGTGGTTAGAAGGCTCCCAAACTGGTCTGAGGTCGAAACCGTAACAATCGGTGGCGAGGTTCGCTCACCGGGAAGCTATGTGATAAGTAAGGATGAAACGATTAGCCAATTAGTATCAAGAGCAGGGGGGTTAACGAACTCTGCAAACCCGAGAGCGGCAATTTTCTTGAGGGAGGATCTCAGGGAGAATGAGCAGGCGCTTATTGCAGAGTTTAAGACTCGATTGCGCGAATCAATGCTAACGCAAAGCTTGTCTCCTACTGCTAATCAGGTCCAGCCGCCGATTTCCTCAGAAGTATTCGATGAGCTATTGAATCAGGTCGAAGCTACCGGAAGGTTAGTTATCAATTTGCAAACAGCATTAAATGCTCCTAGTTCAGAGTCTGACGTATTGTTAAAGGATGGCGACGAGCTCCTAGTCCCAGGAATTAATCAAGAGATAACTGTATTGGGCGAAGTGCAACGATCCACTTCCCATATCTTTGATAGCGACCTTGGTGTAAGAGACTACATTCAAAAGAGCGGGGGTTTTTCCCAGAATGCGAGCCGCAACGATGTTTATATTATTAAGTCCAGCGGTGATGTAATTGCTTACGGTAGTTCGCGCTGGTTCTTTGAGAGAGATCAGAATCAGCTTGAGCCCGGAGACAGCATCGTTGTTCCGTTCGATATAAAAGTTAGTGATCCGCTTTATTTTCTAACGGGCGTCTCTCAAGTTCTGTTTAATATGGCGACCGCAGTATTAGCGATAAACTCAGTGCAGAATTAGGAATGTCAGAAACTTCCAGTCAAGAAACTTTCTATCAGGATCGACCTATCGACCTGATTGATCTGTGGGAAATACTATGGGCAGAAAAGCTTTTGATAGTAGGCGTCACTCTCGCGTTTGCTATCGGGTCTGTCATTTATGCATTGGCCCAGATAGATATTTATCGCTCCGAAGTTCTACTGGTTCCGGCAGAGGATAGCCAGCCTTCAAATCCGCTTCTTTCGCAGTTAGGTGCCGCGGCCGGATTGGTGGGCATTAATAGCGCTGATAATCGTGGCAATAAAGTAACAACTGCTATCGCAACTATGCAGTCTAGGGAGTTTATTCGGCAGTTCATTCAGCGGTATGATCTAAAACCAAGCCTCTTTGCTGGTATCTGGGACGGAACTGAATCAAGCGTGCTATTCGACTCTGATATATATAATTCTGAATCAGCAGCTTGGGTTGTTGGCGAGCCGAGCGATCAAGAAGCCATTAGCCTATTTCAGAGCATTCTATCAGTAGCGAGAAATCAAACTAGTGGATTAGTTACACTAGCAGTCGAGTGGAATGATCCGAATCTAGCGCGGAATTGGGCCTCTTGGTTGGTTCAAGATGTCAATGCGCTTATCAAACAGCAGGACCTCATTGAGGCGACGGGAGCCATTGAGTACCTTCAGGGTCAGCTGCAGAGTACGCAGCTCGTTGAAATGCAACGCGCCTTCTACCAACTGATTGAGTCACAAACACGCATTGTGATGTTGGCCGATGTTCGGGAGGACTATGTGTTTAGAATCGTCGATCCTGCTTATGCGCCAGAGAATGCAATACGACCACGCAGATCTGTAATAAGCATAGTGGGAACATTTATAGGCGGTACTATCTCTCTTGTTCTGGTCTATCTGCTAAATATCATTCGAATCAGAAAGAGATCTACATTCAATTGAAAAGAGCATTTATCACAGGAATTACTGGGCAAGATGGTTCTTATCTAGCTGAATTACTATTAGAGAAAGGGTATGAGGTTCATGCGATTCTTCGTCGCAGCTCAGTTTTTACTACTCAGCGTATCGATCATTTATTAGCTCATACTTGCCTAACAACCTACCATGGCGATCTGACGGATTCGAGTAATCTACATACACTGTTAGCAAAAATTCAGCCTGACGAGATCTACAATTTGGGCGCTCAGTCTCATGTAGGCGTGTCATTCGAAGTCCCTGAATATACTGCTGAAGTGGATGCCATGGGCGCCATTCGATTACTGAATGCCATAAAAGATCTTGGTCAACGGCCCAAATTCTATCAAGCATCAACATCCGAGTTATTCGGAGGAGTCGATCAAACTGCTCCACAGAGCGAAAAAACTCCTTTTTATCCTAGGTCGCCCTATGCTGCAGCAAAGCTTTATGCATACTGGATTTGTGTAAATTATCGTGAGGCATTTGATCTTTTTGTTACCAATGGAATATTGTTCAATCACGAATCCCCACGACGTGGTGAGACTTTTGTTACAAAGAAAATAACTAAAGCTGTAGCGCGTATCTCGCGTGGAGAACAAGATCTCTTGCTGTTGGGTAACCTAGACGCGCGCAGAGACTGGGGATATGCGAAAGAATATGTTGAGTCGATGTGGTTGATGCTCCAGCAAGAAAAGCCAGATGATTTCGTAATTGCGACAGGAAAAGACTATTCAATTCGACAGTTTGTTGAATTGGCGTTCGCAGTCGTTGGTGTCGAGCTGCGCTGGGAGGGTGAAGGCGCAGAAGAGAGAGGCTTCGACAGAGAAACCAATACTCAGCGAGTAGGTGTGGATAAACGGTATTTTAGGCCAACCGAAGTCGACCTTCTTAAGGGTGATGCTTCGAAGGCGCAGGAAATACTCGGTTGGAAGCCGCAGACAAGTTTAGAAGATCTTGTTTCAAT
This sequence comes from Nitrospirales bacterium, assembly GCA_021604265.1. Next base: position 5,840 of record BQIY01000031.1, on the reverse strand, counting down.
AATGGTTAATTATGACCTGCAGTATCAAACCTACGGCTTTCCCGATCTATGATTCTAGTAACTGGTGCGACAGGTTTTCTCGGAAAAGCCGTCTGTCGGTTGCTTGAAGGAAGGCAGCAAGAATTTCAGTCGACATCTTTATCTCTTGGATTAGATTTGCGCGACGAGGCAGCCACGCTAGATTATTTTAGTGAAATGAAACCAGACTTCGTAATCAATTGTGCGGCTTTTGTGGGCGGCATTCAGTTTGGCTATAAGCACCCCGCAGAACTGTTCTCACATAACCTCAAAATGACTCTGAGCTTATTGAATGCATGCCACCGAGCGGGAATTAAAAGACTCATAAATCCTATTTCAAATTGTGCGTATCCTGCAGATGCCGCTTTGTTCAAAGAATCAGAATTCTGGGATGGCCCATTACATGATTCTGTACTTGCTTACGGATTTGCTAGAAAGGCCTCGTGGGTCGGCTCTGATTCATATGCGAAACAATATGGTTTGGACAGTGTAAATCTCATTCTTTCGAATATGTATGGTCCTGGCGATCACTTCGATGCTGAGCGGTCCCATGCGCTAGGTGCTCTTATAAGTAAAATCGTAGATGCGAAAGTGAGAGGGTTTTCAGAAGTGGTGGTTTGGGGCACAGGAAAGCCAGTGAGAGAATGGTTGTATGTAGAAGACGGTGCTGAAGCACTCTTTAGGGCGATTCGAATACCTGCTAAAAGAGATCCAATTAACATAGGTGTTGGTAAGGGTATTTCAATATACGCTCTGGCAGAGCTTATCAAGCGGAAAGTTGGTTATGAAGGGAATATTATGTTAGACGAAAGCAAGCCGGATGGCGCCGCATTTAAAACTGTAGATGGAGCAATGGGGCGAGAAATTCTTAATTGGTTGCCGGAGACTACACTTGATGTAGGTTTAGGAAAAACAATTGCAGACTATGAGAGATTGAAATCCGATGAAAATTGAAGAAGTAAGAGATGGAGACACCGTTCTTGCTAGACATATTCCTGCATCTATTTCTTGGGCAGAGGGGCTAAATTTCTTCTCGGAGGAAAGCGAGTTCATTCAAGTAGGTACCTGGGGGTATCAAGGCGGCAAGGAATTGTTACCCCATTCACACAATAAGGTTGAAAGAGAAGTAGACAGAACCCAGGAGGTTCTCTTCGTTCGAAAAGGGGCGCTACTAGCATCGGTATATAACTTAATGAACGAAAAAGTAAGAGAGATTAGGTTAAGTGAAGGAGACATAATCATCTTGTTAAGTGGTGGTCACGGCTATGAAATTCTTGAAGATGAAACTCAAGTACTTGAAATAAAGAACGGGCCCTATGCGGGCGCCGATGTTGATAGGACGAGATTGTGACAGCCCTTGATATGCGATCAGATCTAGAATCTTTAGGCGACAATACATTCATCCACGACAATGCGGAAATTCGCAGACCTCAGCTTTTTTCTATAGGTAACAATTCGGCAATCGACTACGGTTTCTATTGTACTGTGGCTGCTAAGCTTGGTGATCACATCCACATTGGGCCACATGTATCCGTCATTGGAGGAGCGCAAGGCAAGCTTTCCATGTCCCACTTTTCTAACTTGTCAGCAGGCTGCAGAGTTGTGTGCGGTACTGACGATTTCCTAGGAGGCGGTTTGATCGGCGCCTGTATTCCTGATGAATTTAAAGACAGTCAGACAATTTCGCCCATAAGCCTTGCGAAATTTGTAAACGTTGGAACGAACGTGATCATCCTCCCGGGGCTCGAATTAGCCGAAGGAACAGTGATAGCTGCTAACTCTCTAGTTACGCAATCAACAGAGCCTTGGACTATATACATGGGGTCTCCTGCGAAGCCTTATAAAGCACGTGAGAAAGAAAAAATGATTAACTTCGCCAAGAAGATGGGGTATTAGATGTCTGAAGGATTTATTCCTCAAATGTGCCCGTTGTTTGGCTCTGAAGAACGGGATGCAGTAGCTGCTTATATGGATAGCGGTGGATTTGTTACAGAATTCAAGAAGACTGAAGAATTCGAGGACGCAATTGCCTCTTTTACAGGAGCCAAACATTGCGTAGTTGTAAACAATGGCACAATTAGCTTGACACTGGCTGCTCTCGCGTTGGATATAGGCCCCGGCGATGAGGTGATAGTTCCAAATTATACAATGATTGCTACGCCAAACTCCCTGAAACTTATTGGCGCGGTTCCTGTCTTCGTAGATGTAAATCCGAATACATTGATTCTAGATCTGAATCTTGTGAGGCAAGCCATCACTTCAGAAACGAAGGGGATCTGCCTGGTTCTTGCAAATGGTAGATATCCGAGCGATGGTATAGAGCAGTTCGAAGAGTTGGCTGAAGAGTTCGGCTTAACTCTTATTGAGGATGCGGCGCAGTCGCTGGGTTCTAGGTACCCCGATGGCCGCCATATCGGACGTGCTGGAAAAATTGGGAGCTTTTCCTTTTCTGCTCCCAAGATTATTTCTACCGGGCAGGGTGGGGCATTGATCACAGATGATGATGATATTTCGAATAAACTTCGTAGACTTAAAGATTTCGGTCGGGCGTCTGGCGGAAATGATCTGCATGACTCGATAGGATTCAATTTTAAGTTTACTGACCTCCAAGCCTGTGTTGGTTTGGAGCAAATGAAGAAACTCGAAAACCGAATTACTCGAAAGAAGGAAATCTGGAGTATATATAACGAGCTGTTAGAGCCTCAGGAAAATGTAACTCTATTTGATCATAGTATTGAGTATACCGCGCCGTGGTTTATCGATTGTTTGGTAAAGGACAGAGAGGGGCTAATTAGCTTTCTAAAAGGTAAGGGGGTGGGAAGTCGCGCGATGTATCCCCCTATACATGCCCAAAACTGCTATGGTCAGGACGGTTCTTTCCCGGTGTCAGAAAATATCGGGGAAAAAGGATTGTGGCTGCCCTCGTACTCACATTTGCTCGATAGTGAGATAGAGAGTGTCTGCGCTAGCATTGCGGCCTTTTATAAATGACGTCTACGAAGCGCCGCATTAAAGCCAAGTCCGTACATTTAGTTTTAAAAATTGGCCTTCGCTATAATATCGTTAGGTAGAATGATTATCTGTCACATAGTCGGTGGCTTAGGAAACCAGATGTTTCAGTATGCTGCTGCACATGCCTGTGTTATGCGAAGCGGATCAGAATTAAGGTTAGACCTGAGCACGTTTGGGAACAGGAAATATATAAATCCTGAAGGATTTCTTTTAGAAAAGCTTTTTGGTGTATCGACTCCTCCGGCAACAATATTGAACAAGATGTCAGTCTTAGGTGTTTTCTTTCCCTTGCTAAGAGTGAAGAACAGGGTACGACTAGAGCGTCTGTCTGACTCTTATTTGGTTGAATCACGGTTGTTTGAAAAAGATCCTCGATTGGATGAACTGGACTCTCGCAATGCTTATTTGAACGGCTGGTGGCAGACCGCGTCGTACTTTAAAGAGATTGAATCTGAAATATTGAAACTCTTCACATTTCGAGAGGATAGTTTGAGTGCTGGCTATGTAGAACTTGTGGAATCTATATCCGGTCAGAATTCTGTAGCTATCCATGTGCGCCGAGGCGACTATGTGTCAAATGAAGCCTATCGAGAGATTTATGGGGTTTGTTCGAATGAATACTACGAAGCTGCCATACGAAAAATCCAAGAAAGGCAAGTGAATACGAAATTTTTCGTTGTCACGGACGATCCGGCTTGGGTCGCTAGACAATCACTATTTGCTGACATGCAAATTGTTTCGGCTGGCTCTGGGGAGGGCTCTTGGAACGATATGTATTTCATGTCGCGGTGTAGGCACAATATCATAGCAAACAGTACATTTAGCTGGTGGGCTGCATGGCTTAACTCAAATTCTGAAAAAATCGTAGTTTGTCCACAGAATTGGTTTGCCAACGGAACCAAGACGCCAGATTTATACCCTCTCGAATGGATTCAAGTTTAGTTAATGATGCAAGCTACAGAGCTTTTTCTAAGTTTAGATATTCTGTCTAGTTGTGTCGGATTTAGGATCAAGCAATGCACGATCTACAGGGAAAGTGAAATCTAACCAGGCTGGAAGAATAGTTAACGAAGGGATGTGGATTGCGGTCGGGCAGGTTCTAACGCTGATCGGTGGATTTGTTCTTGTTCGCACGCAGACTGTATACATGTCACCCGCTGAGTATGGCGAGTTGGCGTTGGCGCTTACTCTGGCCTCTCTTGTGAATCAGGTATTTTCGGGTGGCTTGGCCTCAGGTTTATTGAGGTTTTATTCTGTTGCTCGAGAGAAGGAAGATCTGTCAAATTATGCCAGTACAGTTGTCTATCTCCATACGTGCGCCACGATCATAATCCTCTCAGTTAGCCTTCTATCTGTAGCTATGCTGGTTCTCTTCTTTGACTCTAACTGGGCGGGCTTGGTTGCTGCCGCTATGGGATTGTCGATGGTTTCGGGAATCAATTCCTCGCTTGATAGTATACAAACAGCCGCGCGCCATAGAATGTTGGTTGCTATACATATGTCTAGCGCGGCGTGGCTAAAGATACTTCTGGTAATATTATTTTTTAACGCGTTTGGTGTTAGCGCGGTAGTTGCACTGTGTTCCTATTCGGGTGCTGTGCTGATAGTGATGATATCCCAAGCTAGATTTTTGTTTAGTTCTTTGGAAATATCTCAAGACAAACTATCGAAGGCTCAGCGCATGATTTGGAATAAAAAAGTTTTAGATTACGCTTGGCCATTCGCAACGTTTGGAGTTTTCACATGGATTCAGCAATCTTCATCACGCTGGGCGCTAGGTCAATTTTCAAGTGTCTCTGATGTAGGGCTTTTTGCCTTAGTGATGCAGATTGGTTATGCCCCTGTATTGGCACTGACAGGCTTTGCAACCGTACTGATTACACCCATCCTATTTGAAATGGCTGGAGAGGCGAAGCAGGGCGATCGTATAGATGATGTGAAAGACTTTTCAAACAAGCTGGCATTCTGTGGGCTACTTGTTACTGCATTCATGGTCGTATTTTGCGCCCTTTTCCATAACGGCATTTTTCGATTGCTTGTAAGCGAGCAATACCATGGGGTATCTAATTTCCTACCCGCGGTAGTAGCTGCAGGTGGCATATTTGCAATAGGCCAAATCTATGCGAATCGGATACTGGCACTATGGATGTCGAAAGTGCTGATTCCCACAACAATAGTCAGTTCACTTATCGGCACCATTGCAGCCTATGTGGGAGCATACTACTTTTCCATACTAGGCGCGGTATATGCGATGCTCGTATATTCCACTGTGTATCTAGCTATGCTCTTAGTAATTGTCAAGAACAGGGGAGCCGATGCACATATTGCTTCTCTCTAGGATGTGCAGGAATAGTTGATGGAAGATGAATTATACTGATTTCTTTTTGAGAGTGTTGATTTACAGAGAAGAATCCATATAGATGAATCGGGATAAATGCGATAGCCGTGTGTATTGGGTTACAGGATTGTCAGGGGCTGGCAAATCTACAATCGGGTCAAAGCTAACAACGTTGCTGAGAGATAAGGACATCCCCGTTGTCCACCTTGATGGCGATGAGATGCGAGAAATATTTGGCACTAAGATTGGGCATTCGATGGCAGATCGCAAATTCTTGTCGATGTGTTATTCAAGGCTCTGCAATACGATCGTCAATCAAGGAATTTCAGTTGTGTGTAGTACTGTTTCGATGTTCGATGACACCCGAGCTTGGAATAGGCAAAATATTAAGGATTATAGAGAAATCTATATTCGAGCCTCGATCGATGTGCTGGTAGAACGAGATCAGAAAAAGCTATATAGCCGCGCATTG
>BQIY01000030.1 GCA_021604265.1 Nitrospirales bacterium | reverse complement strand
TTGTGTTCCCGTCCTTGTCCTCATGAGCATTTCCTCCATGAACAATGAAAAGCCAGAAACTGTTGCAGAAACTAAAACTGCTGGACCTGATCTTGGGGTTCCGGCATTGGTGGTGTCCGGCTTCCTGGGGGCGGGCAAGACCACTCTTGTCAAGCATCTGATTGCCGATGCTCAACGACAGGGCTTGAAATTGGCTGTAATATCCAATGAATTTGGTGAATTGGGCATTGATCGAGCCTTGCTTCAAGAAGAAGGCGGTCCCGGCTATGTGGAGCTTGAAGGCGGGTGTGTGTGTTGCCAGCTTTCCGGTGAATTACTTAACACCTTGCAGAATCTGTGGGAAACCATTCATCCGGATCGAGTCGTGGTGGAAACCTCCGGTGTGGCATTACCCTTCGAAACACTCCTAACGTTTTGGCGGGAGCCCGTTACTGAATGGGTAGGCGAAAGTCTAGCCGTGGTCGTCGTCAATGCCGAACAAGTTGCCCAAGGGCGGGATTTGGAAGGCACGTTTGAGCAACAGGTATCTTCGGCAGATTTGTTGGTCATCAATAAAGTCGATTTAGTTCCATCAGATTCATTCGGTCGTTTGGAAGATCTTCTCCATGATATGGCCCCTGGCGCTCCAGTGATTCGAAGTATTCAGGGTGAAATCGATACGACGATTGTTTTTCCTTCCATCCCTACGGCAAAGACTTCATCCAACGCTCAACGAAAGCCCGAACTCCTTCCTCACACCCATGAGGAATTTGATGCGCAGGAACTCTCCTTTCCCGACAACATCACGCCCGACCAGCTCATTCAACAACTTCAACCCCTCAACACTCTTCGCATTAAAGGCATCGTGAACACGTCAGAAGGGCCGAAGCTCGTCCAAGGCGTTGGTCCCCGTATTGATCTCAGTCCTCCTCCTTCACAATTTCCTCAGGAAATACTTGGCCGTCTGGTCGCCATCCGCCGCAAATAGTTTGTCAGTTTACTTTTTTATACGGGCTTCGACCACATAGTCCCGAAGCCCGCCGACTTTGGCATGAGTTCATCATACTCTTTTTGAGAAACGTTGAATTCTTTTGAGGTGACATCCGAATGGGCGGCGGCAATATCAAATTCTTTGTCCTTAATTCCTAAGCCGACATGGGCCTCGCCTAAGGGGCGATTTACTTTTTGCAGGGCCCACCGGTACTGGCGCACATCAGGTTCGTATTGTTTTTATTCAATCGATTGCGGGTATCCGCGCCCATGCCCACAAAAAACCGTCCGACGACCGGGTCTTTCCAGATTTTGGTGAGAAATACATCGACGAGGGCCGAGATCGCGTTATATCCACCAAGGCGTTCATACAATGAATGATTGGTCTCAGCAAAATGCAGACTGGAAGTTGTTCCCAAAGACCGACGAACATGACCCAGGATAGCGATTTGCCAAAATATCCCTTACGACGTATCTTTAGGAAATTAGCAAAAGAAAAAAGGTGGATATTTCGAGATTTCTAGGAGGGATGAAGGCCGGGTGGTTGATCTCTGAGGCTTCGCGGGTAGGGAATACTCATCAAAAGATCAAAAATGATCTGCTTGAATTGCTCCGCTTTACGAGGGTCCGTCAATAATTGGAGCTTCTGATTATGGTGCGCGTCGCTACTACTCAGAATCGCGTCATCGACCGCGCCTGGGAAATCCCCCAATAGGGCTTGAGCCGGTGGATTATTGGTGAGCTGGCTCATCACCAAATCGTTTTCGCGCACCTTATCCCGCACGGTGTAGGCATAGTTCACCATGTCAGCCTCGGTAAGCTCGTCGGTGATAAAAAGCTCGTTGAGGCGTTGGATGATCTGAGAGAGAAATTCTTCCTTCTTATCTTTAGCCTTAGAGGTGCCGAGTCCGTCGCCGGGGTGGAGTTGATAATCGGGGGAATGTTCTTTCATCACGAGGTCTTGCTGACGGATTTTGGAGAGACGGTAGTGACTGAGAACGACGCTGTTGAGGTTGATGTCTTCTTCGTCCGGGGCCCGTTCACGGAGCATGGGGCGCAAATTTCGAGCGAAGAGGCAGAGTTTTTCCAAGTCTTTATTGTCGTAATCGACGATCTGTGACATAAACTCGTAGAATCGGACGAAGGTTCCAAGATCTTTCTTGAAGATTTCCAGGGCGTCCTTTTCGGTTTTGCAGGCCTTAAAGGTGTTTCCAGCATTGGCGGTGAGCACGGCGTCGCCGGATTGTTGAGCACGTGCGAAGAGGTCCTTGGCGACGGTGAGCTCGTGGAGGGCCGATTGGTAAAGGTGTTGCCAGCGTTCAACTGCCGGTTTGCAAATATTGGCAATAGCGGCGTTGCTCTTGCTCTTCACAAAAAAGGCCACGCAGAATTGTTCCACTTCCTGCCACAGGAAGATGCCCGTCGCTCTGAGTTTGTCGAACAGGTCAAAGATGAGATTCGGGTTGGAGACATCGGCCAGTTCTGCGGTTTGATAATATGGCTGGAATGCGGAACGGATATCTTCTGGTTCGTTGAAAAAATCTAAGATAAACGTCCCGGTTTCCGCTTTGCCTGGGTAGGTTCGATTGAGGCGTGACAGGGTTTGGACACATTCGACCCCACCGAGTTTTTTATCCACATACATGGCACAGAGTTTAGGCTGATCAAACCCGGTCTGGAATTTATCGGCGGCAATCATCACTTGGTAATCATCACTATCAAATGCTTTCCGCATTTCCCGACCTTTGAGCCCCGTATTCATCGTGGATTCCGAAAACTTCTCGCCAAGCAAACCCCCGGCATTCGGATCTTTATCCGAAAATTCCACCTCGCCAGAGATCGCGATCATGGCGCAGATGCGTGTGTACCGTTTCTCTGAAATATACCTATCAAAAGACAGTTTGTAGCGGACCGCTTCTTTCCGGGAACTCGTCACCACCATGGCCTTGGCCCGGCCACCAAGAAGGCTCATCACATTGTTCTTAAAATGCTCGACAATCACCTGCACTTTCTGGCTGATGTTGTAATCATGCAGGCGTACCCATTGATTGAGTTTCACTTTCGCTCTCTTGCTTTCAACCTCTTCGTCGGCACCTTCTATTTTCATGGCCAGGTTATAGGCCACTTTGTAGTTGGTGTAGTTTTTTAAGACATCCAGAATAAAGCCTTCTTCAATGGCCTGACGCATGCTGTACACATGGTACGAGACCGGTTTGTTCGTTGGTGAAGGAGGTTCATTCGGGTTGGGCAGGCGGCCAAACAGTTCCAGTGTTTTGGTCTTGGGAGTGGCGGTAAAGGCAAAAAAGCTGAGGTTCTGCGTGGCCCGTCTTGAAGCCACTGCGGCATCAAGAATATCCTCGGAATTCAGCTCCTCTTCACCGTTAAGCCGGCTATCCATCATCAACACTTCTTTAAGCTGACGCGCGGTAGAACCGGTTTGAGAAGAATGGGCTTCGTCGGCAATAATCGCATAATGCCGCTCCTTTAAACTGACGCTATGTTCAATCGCTCGCAAAACGTAGGGAAACGTTTGGATGGTCACAATAATAATCGGTTGTGAGGCTTCGAGCGCAGCGGCCAGTTTTTCTGACTTCGAGCCATCGCCCTCCTGGTTATTGATGCGCCCGACCACTCCCTCCACAGAGGTAAATTGTGAAATGGTCTCCTGTAGCTGAGCATCCAGGACGTTTCTGTCGGTCACGATAATCACCGAATCAAACTGTTTGCGGCCACTGTCGTGATGTAACGACGATAACTGGTGGGCGACCCAGGCGATGGAGTTGGACTTACCGGAGCCGGCGCTGTGTTGTATGAGATATTTGTGGCCGGGCCCTTCAAGGCGGGCGGCATCGACCAGTTTGGTCACCACATCCCATTGGTGGTAACGGGGGAAAATTAACGTTTCTTTTTTGTACTTGCGCCCTTCCCAATCTTCTTTCTCTTCAATCTGTAAATGCACAAAGCGGGCAAGAATATTCAGCAGGTTATCGGGCAGTAATACCTCATTCCACAAATAATCGGTGGCATACTGATTCACATCCGCAGGCACATCATTACCGGCCCCGCCTTCTTTGGTCCCTTTGTTAAACGGTAAGAAGAAGGTGTCCTCCCCTTCCAGGCGGGTCGCCATATAGACTTCATATTGGCTCACGGCAAAATGGACCAGCGCACCGCGTTTAAACGTTAACAGTGGCTCGGGCTTTTTAGTGGCCGGGTCTATGGCAAAGCGGGTGGTTTTGTATTGTTTCATGGCGCGGTGTATCGCCTGCTTAAATTCCGACTTTAACTCCAGCGTCGCCACCGGCAAGCCGTTCACAAATAACACCACATCGATGCGCCACTTCTTCGCGCGTGTACCAGGCTCAGCTTCCTGTACTTCCGTCGCCCAAGGCGAATACACCAATTCCGGCACGACGCGTAAACGGTTTTTCCCATAACGCGCCAACGTATCCGGGTTTAAATCATGCTCGGGTTGAAACTGGCATAAACTAAATCGGGTGCCACGGTCTCGCAACTCATGGCGTAGGACGCCCAAGGTCCCAAAAGTGCGCATCTCTTTATTGGCGGCATTGGGGTCGGCTTTTTTCAGTTGTGAGGCGACACGCGCTAAAAACTTCTGCTCGGGGTTATTCGGGTATAAGGCACAGAACTTTTGCCATTGTTCATCCTGGGTGTCTTTGATAAAACCCAACACATCCTCTTCATACAACGCCAATTCACGGTTGTAGTGATCGGGCTTACCCAGCACCCAGCCGTTAGCAACCATCTGTCGAATCAGATCGTTTTGGAATGTGAGTTCGTTGGCCTTATGATGCATATCAGTGCTCGCCTGCTTGAGAAATAGCTTGTGCAATTTTCAACTTTAACGCTTCGGAGTAATCATCTTCAGAGATTATTGAAATAACAATTTCATGCAATAACGGTTTATCAATAAAATTGTCTGCTATCCATACAGCAATGTTTTCCATTTGTTGAACAAAATATTGTATGCAGTATTCGTAGCCATTCAGCTCTAAAAAATACGCACCCAGTACAATGCTTGAGCGTTTATTGCCATCCGTGAAAGCATGACTTTTATTGACTGAAAACACAAGATGCGTCAATTTGTCTTCCATCGTCGGATAGTAGTCGTCATTTCTAATATGCTCTAAAGAGCTATCCAATAAGCCAAGGTTGTTTGTGCCTGCCATTCCACCGGAATGCTCGATGATCCAATCGTGCAGAGTGGTCGCATGCGCGATATCGAAATAGATAAACTGATCTTCCATGTCTTACCGATCCTTGAGTCGTTTAAACACGTCGAGTGTTTCTGGATCGGATAACTGCTCTTCCAATGACCGACTGGCCTCTCCCAAAAACTTTTCAACATCAACTTCAGGTACGGTCTGTAAGTAGGATTCCAACTTGGTATGGAGAGCATCACGAAAACTCATATCTCGGCTGGCCATTTTTGTGCGGGCATCATCAATAACAGGCTTCAAATATTGATTATCTTCCAGCCCTTTGATCAACGTATTTAACTCCGTGGGCTTCAACTTTCTTCCCAACTGAGTGGACCGAATTTTCATATCTTCAGCCAAACCGTTTTCAACACTGGCAATCGCTTGTAAGACCTCCGCATATAAGGTATCGCGAACATTGTCACCTTTTGCCAACTTGAGGATTTGTTTATATTCCTTGGCATTCTCCTTGAAGACCAATTCGTAGATTTTGTTGGTATAGACACCGTATTTAAATTTACCCATATCCAAGTAGTGATCTAACGCATCAGTAAACACTTTGCGATAACTATATTCCCGATAGGCTGAGGGTAGATAATTCGCATCGCGCTGGTTAATAAACTTGGTATGTCCACCTGCACGTTCGGCCACGACATCGATGACAATATCCAAAATGCGTGACCGAACAGCTTTAGCCCGCTCACTTTCGGTCAGGAGCATCGCGATATTCAGCGTTGCGCGAAAATTAAACACCCCAAGAACAGATATTTTGGTACCGTAATCGATTACGGTACCATAGGATAAGTCCTTGAAAATACTGAGCTTTTTACCCTTGAGGAGCTGGTAGCCATTAGCCTTGAGTTCATCGCCATGGCTAGCAAGGTACTTTTCTATGGTGCTGTCGCTGATATCAAATAATTCCATGAGCTGCTGTTTGGTGAAGAGGGTATCCCCCTCAAACTCCAGCCCACCCAAGGCGAGATGCTCCTTGATTTTCTCAAGGGCATAGCGATTATTGAGGACGTTTTGCCGGTCAATGGGTGAACTAGTTAGATCATTGGGCATAACGAGCTTTCTATGATGTGGGTTGATGTGGTGGTGTGGTATTGCGGGAAGATTCTGCGATTGTGTCCTGCATTCTAGTCCTGCCTTTATGGTATCAACCTTCGGGTGTCCAAGTTCTTTTTGACATTGCCGGGTTTCGCCCCGGCAGGCGAGATCCTTTTGTTTCGGCAAAAGGACCCAAAACCATTGACACCCCGTCCGGCCTCAGCAAATCAGGCGGACGCAAATTGCGAGAGGGCGGACCAAACTCGCTTTGCTCAAACAAGGCCCGCAAACTTATCAGGGCGTCCTTTCCTTGGGCCAGCCAGCAGGCGTCAGGCCAGGGGAGACAAACCGTTTCAGTACCCCAAATGAAAGAGCGAGGAACCCTCTATTCTGTCGGATCCAATTTTAGCTTAGAACACGATGTCTCCTATTGGAACTGTTTGATTCAAAAATGATCACGACCCAAGGAAAATCCGGAAGAGCATGAAAGGTCAACTCGTTGGCTTTGCCGCCTCCTGACCATGTGCTCATGCGGCTGCGTCCTTGTTGTTAGCTATGTTTGAAGGTTCTGGGGCTTTCCAGTTCCTTACGTCGATTTTTCCGGTGACGGCTGCGGAGATTAGAGCCGTTCGGCGTTCTTGCATTAATTCTATTGCCGACTCAGCTTTTGAAATTAAACTATCGAAATAGCTTTTCCGCACAGCGATGAGGTTTAACACTTCTTTCTGTTCGGGCAAAGAAGGAGGTAGGCAAATCATAGTATTTATGAGGTTTTCTGAATATATAACCTCGATAGTTGTAGCATTACTATTAACCAATATCTGCTCCATTGCGTAACCACTTTCCTGAATCAATAACGCAATAAATTCTGGATAAACTAAAATAGGATTAACTTGAAGGCGGATTAAACAAGGGTGGAGTATCGCCGGACTATCTCTGTCATATATTGCTGTTCGACCTATTGTCCCCCTAGTCGAAACCAGTATGTCATCCTTAAAGATTGTGAATCCTTCTAACTCTCTATACTTGTCGCTAGAAATCATAGATTCGCCGATATCAAAATCCCTAGAAATAACATTTTTTTGGGCAACCACTTTAATGTCCGAACCTTCCATATCAGAATTTTTTAAATGGCTACCAAATGGACCAGCTTTAACTGCTCCCTTTCTATCACTTATAAGAAACTTAAGGGGCTTAACTTTCCAATGCGCTGGCACTTCACCTAACCATTCGATGCCTGAGTCGCGCATGGGGGCGTTGGGGTTGAGGCCTTTGGTGACTGCCTGGCTGATCACGGCCTGGCGTTTTTCTTTGAGCAGCTTGATGAGCTGTTGTTGTTTTTCGATCAGGGTATCAATTTTGGCGGTTTCGTAGTCGAGGAAGCTGGCGATTTTATTTTGTTCACCCACCTTCGGCAACACAAGAGGAATAGCTCCGAATTGCTCAAAAGTAATTGATTTGCCATCTCTTAGACTATCAGTAGTCGATTGCAAAGCAGCGATATAGGGCTTGCTCTTAAGCAAGTAACGGTAAAAACTTGGAGCAATATCTTTAGTTGGAGATAAAACTGTATAAGCAGGTGAAACACAGCCCACATAATGGCTATGCTCTATTCCACCTTCAAAGCTCCTTAAGCTAATTACAAAGTCATCTTTTTCTACATGCCTAAAAGAACTTGTGCCTTTTAGCGCAAGCATTACCTTTGATTCATTCAATTCCATCATTAAATATTGGGGAACCACTCCGTACTTTTGGCTCGCTGCAAGTTGTTCGTCTGTAGATAGAGATAATTCACGCCGATTTTTAAAAAGGCGTTTCCCATTAAAAATATCCCAGTCATTTGGTATATCCCCTAGCCATTGAGAGCCTGAATCTTTATATTCAGAATATGCCTGATACTTCCCGGTCATTACGAATGCCCCTCTTGTAGGAGCTTCGTAATCTCAGCACTCACCGAATCCAAGTCCGCCTCAAGCTCCATTCTCGTGTCAATGTGCTTTTCTGTGTTGCCGGGTTTCGCCCCGGCAGGCGAGGCCCTTTTGTTTCGGCAAAAGGCCCCAAAACCATTGATGCCCCGTCTGTCCTCAGAGGGGATGGACGCCAGACTGCGGAGGGCGGACCAACTCGCCTGGCTCAAACAAGGCCCGCCAGCAGATAAGGGCGTCCTCCCCTTGGGCCAGACGGCAGGCATCGGTCCATGGGCGATGATCATGAATACACCTCTTGTAGGAGTTTCATAATCTCCGCGCTGACTGTATCCAAACCCGCGTTAATCTTTATTAGCATGACCATGTGCTTTTCTGTGTTGCCGGGGCGAAACCCGCATTTATCATACGTGCCACACAATCCCAGTTTGGGAAATGTCGTGAAACGCATCTATCTCTATTGGTGTAGGAGCAGCCTTTGGCCATTTTACATTGCCATATCATGAATGGACCTCTTGTGGCATCTTCATGATCTCGGCACTGACTTTATCCCAATCCGCGTTAATCTTCATTAGCATGGCAATGTGCTTGTCGTGGTGAAGGGCACCGTAGAGTTACTATAAGTCCAGATATTCCGTTCTTCCTCCTCAAGGACGCCTGCCGGCTGGCCCTCTGGGTGGACGCTCCCATGAAAGGGCGGGCCTTGTTTGAGCGCAGCGAGTTGGTCCGCCCTCCCGAAATTTGCGTCCACCGAATTTAATGAGGCCGGACGGGGTGTCAATGGTTTTGGATCCTTTTGCCGAAACAAAAGGATCTCGGCTGCCGGGCCGAAACCCGGCATTTATCAAAGGTGCCACTCATTCTCAGTTCGGGAAATGTCGTGAAAAGCATCTAGCTATATTCACGTATTAGGAGCCTTGACCGCCTTACATGGCCATATCATGAATGGACCTCTTGTAGGAGCTTCATGATCTCCGCGCTGACTGCATCTAAGTCCGCATCAATCTCGACCAAATCCCTGGGCGGCTGATACTGATAAAAGTGGCGGTTAAACGGAATCTCGTACCCGACAACCCCGACTTCCTGATCTTTGTCGTCTTTTTTGCTGGCATCTATCCAGGCATCGGGTACATGGGGTTGCACTTCTTTTTTGAAGTAGGCTTCGTTGAGTGCATTCACACTCTGACTTGGATCAAGCGAAACATTTTCGTTATCACGCAGATCACCATCGGCTTTGTATTCGAGGACTTTTCCGTTCACTTCAAATAGGCCGTAAATTGGATTGGCTTTGCCCTTATGCATTTTTTTTATGACTTTTTCGGCATTTGGGTTTTTCCAGCTTACGGCAGCGGTAATTTGGGTTTTCTCTTTGGTATCTAAGCTCATCCCTTGTTTTTTGCAGGCCTTTTTGAGGGCCTCTTCAAAGCCGTTCATATCATCACATTGCGCGGTGCCAATGGCCTGTTGCAGTTGTTTGGCTTTGAGCAGGATGTGTTTTTGCTCCAGCCAGATTTTCTTATCGAGAAGGTCTTTGATCTGTTTTTCTTTGAGTTCACTGAAGTGGCTTTTGATATAGGCGCGAATTTCAACCGCTTGATCCTTTACTACACCGTAAGCTTTGCAATCAGGCTCATCGCTCCAGCTTTCCCCATACGTTTCGTACATCCACTTCATCGGGGCGTTTAAGGGTTTAGTCGCAAAGCGCAGTTCCGCCAAACGCTCATCACTGAATTGATAGCTCTCGCGTAAGGGGCGTTCGATGGTGATGCGGCGGTAGCCAAATTCATGGGTGGCGAAGATTTTACTAGCGAAGGTTTTCGGTGCTTCTGTTTTAGGATTTGCTGATTGGCGTCCACGATTACTTTTTTGCTCGGCGGGTTTATCTAACTCGCGGGCATCGACGACCTCAAAGGCACCGAAGCAGCGGGTGATAGTGCGAATATCGTCGGCGCTCATTTCATGGCGCTTGGAGCCGAGGGATTTACGCATTTTCCCGAAAAGGTTGACGCCATTGATGAGTTGGACTTTGCCTTTACGCTCTTTGGCTTTTTTATTCGACAGCACCCACACATAGGTGGCGATGCCGGTGTTGTAGAACATATCGGTGGGGAGCGCGACGATGGCTTCCAGTAAGTCGGCCTCAAGGATGTACCGGCGGATTTCCGATTCGCCGGAACCTGCGCCGCCGGTAAATAGGGGAGAGCCGTTGAGGATGATGCCGATTCTACCCCCTCCCTCACTGCTATCCCTCAATTTACTGATCAAGTGTAGGAGGAATAATAAGGAGCCGTCGGAGACACGGGGTAGGCCCGGGCCAAAGCGGCCATTGAAGCCTTTGAGGGTATGTTCGTCTTTGATGTCTTGTTCAATTTTTTTCCAATCGACGCCAAAGGGGGGATTGGAGAGCATGTAATCAAATTTATTGGCATAGAGCTGATCGTTGGAGAGGGTGTTGCTGGATTTGATATTGGTGACGTCCTGCCCTTTGATGAGCATGTCGGCTTTACAGATGGCATAGCTTTCCGGGTTGAGTTCTTGGCCATAGGCGCGCATGACCGCTTGCGGATTGAGCTCATGCACGTATTCCATTCCCGCCGAGAGGAAGCCGCCGGTTCCGGCTGTGGGGTCGTAGATGGTGCGGATGATGCCAGGTTTGGTGAGGGCCTCATCATCTTCCATGAACACCAGGGCGGTGGTGAGCCGCACGATGTCACGGGGGGTGAAATGTTCTCCGGCGGTTTCATTGGAACTTTCTGCGAAGCGGCGGATGAGTTCTTCGAACACCAGGCCCATGTCGTGGTTGGAGATGGCTTTGGGGCTTAAGTCCGTTAATCTGACCTTTTGCACGATTTTGTAGAGCAGGTTGGCGTCGTTGAGCTGGCCGATGAATTCGGCGAAGTTGAAATATTCAAAGATTTCGCGGGCATCTTTGGAGAAGCCTTGAATATAATTTTCCAGATTGGCTTTGATGCCGGTCTCGCCGAGGGTGGAGAGATCCATTTTGGAGGTGTTGAAGAATGAGAGGCCGTGAGTGGCGCGGAGGAGAAGTTTTTCCTGCGCGTCTTCGGGTAAGTTCATTTTCTGAATTTTTATATGTTCGGCTAAGACGGCGTCTTTGCTGTCTTGCAGCACGCATTCCAACCGGCGTAATAGGGTAAACGGCATGATGATGCGCCCATATTGGCTTTGCTTGAAGTCGCCACGCAGTAGGTCCGCCAGCGACCAGATATAGGCGGCTAGATTGTTGGGAGTTTGGCTATCGTTTTGGCTCATGGATGTCTTTCCATCTTGAAATGAGGGGCCTTACGGTTCTGATTGTGGGAATGGTGAAAAAAGCCGCCAGCGGCGTTCTCGCCATTTTTCCGTGCTCACGTACTGGAAGTACGCTCTGCGCACAAAAATGGCTGCGGCCTTGCTGGACGGACCCTTCGAAAGGCTCAGGGCATGCTTTTTTGAACCGCCCCGAGGCCTCTGATATCCAACGTGCCTGTGGGCTTAGCCCTTGGGAATTATGATTATTCAACACTCCCTTCCTCTGAATGGAAGCTTCCTGGATATGGGAAGAGATAGTATCTTTTTTCGGAAAATTAAGGAATAGGGTTTTCAAATAGGTGGGGATGGTCTTTGAGGAGTTGGGCTTTGAGCTCAGGGTCGAGTTGGGTGTGATAGAGGGTGTTGGCTTTGGCGAGGAGATCGATGGAGACGTTGGTCACGCCAAG